>QKHD01000389.1 GCA_003250175.1 Helicobacteraceae bacterium | reverse complement strand
AGCCAGCAGGGTCAGGCTCTTTTCGCTGGGCAGCTCGATGTTGGAGCTGACCCGATCCGCCAAGGCCGCCGCCTGGTTGATCAGCTCCGGAGAGCTGCCGGGGATCATCTTCACATGAATGTAGCCGCCAAAGCGGTGGGTGTGGCGCAGCAGCACCAGCACCCGGATCATCTTCTCCATAGTGCGGTCGGGGCTGTCGATGATTCCGGAGCTTAAAAAGAGCCCCTCGATGTAGTTGCGACGGTAGAAATTGATGGTAAGGTCGGCAATCTCCTCGGGGGTGAAGGTGGCCCGGCGGATGTCGTTGGATGATCGGTTCATGCAGTAGGCGCAGTCGTAAATGCAGACGTTGGAGAGCAGGATTTTAAGAAGCGATACGCACCGCCCGTCGGCGCTGAAGGTGTGGCAGATGCCGGTGGATTTGGCATTGCCGAAGCCCCCGGCGGGTACGCTGCGTTCGCTTCCGCTGCTTGAACAGCTGACGTCATATTTGGCGGCATCCGATAAAATGGTGAGTTTTTCGCTGATTTCCATAGTATGGAATTAAAACCCGTTTTGCAGTAGAATGGAAAAAAGTTGACAAAATGACAGGAGAGAAAACATGCTCAAACACTACCGATTTTTCATCTCCGGAAGGGTGCAGGGGGTCTTTTACCGCAAGAGCGTCAAAGAGAGCGCCCAAAAGCACGGATTCAGCGGTTATGTCAAAAACCTGACCGACGGACGGGTCGAGGCGGGTGTGAGCCTGGAAGAGCACCGCATGGGGGAGTTTGTGGAGATTTTACAAACCGGCTCCATCGCCTCCGAGGTCACGCAGATCGACTCAGAGGAGATTCATGAGACCCACGAAGGGCTCTTTGAGATCCGCTATTAGAGCAGGTGGGCGTGGCGTTCGGCCACCCGGTCGTAGGCTTCATGCATGAGGGCGTAGAGCTCTCGTTCGTTCATGCCGATGCGCTCCAGCAGGGTCTGGGTCGTGGGGAAGTGGGCCAGCTCAAAAAGGGTGACCAGATGCAGCAGTTTGCCCAGCCGTCCGCCGCGCGTTAGCACCGCTTCGGCGATCTCCTTGTCAAAATGGTGGGTTTTGACAAACTCTTCGGCGGTAAGCTTTAAAAAGGTCGGCATCAGGGAGATGATCCCCACAAAATAGGCCTTGTCCCGCATGGCCGCACCCAGACGGTAGCGCTTGGCCATGTCGGCCATGAGTTCGCCCCGGAGCATGGTGGTGTGCAAAAAGGGCTGCTTTTTCTTTTGCTCGGAGGTGCCTGCGTAGAGCACCAGCCGCAGCCAGTGCAGCAGCGGTTCACGTCCCACCAGCCCCAGGGCCTGTTTGATGGAGCTGATCTCCGTGCGCCCTGTAAAGAGCGAGGTGTTGACGTAGTGAAGCAGCAGCAGGGTGAGTTTGGGGTCGTGGGCAAAGGCCTCTTCGACGACGGTGTCGTCACAACCTTGCAGAAGGTTTTCGATCAGCTCGATCAGCCCCAGTTGGACCGGTTCGATCTTGGGGGCTTCGAGCACCTCCGGACGGGCAAAATGGTAGCCCTGAACATAATCAAACCCCAGCTCCTGGCAGCGTGCCAGCACCTCGGCGGTTTCGACCCGCTCGGCCATGACCTCCATGCCGTACTGCTGAAAAAAGCCCAGTTTGACATCGAGGGTATCCATGTCGGCGGTCATCATATCGACCTTGGCCAGATCGGCCATCTCAAAAAGAGGTTTGAAGCGGTGCAGCTGGGCATCGGTCATGTCGATGTCGTCGATGGAAAAGCGGTAGCCGCGGCGTTTGAGCTGGCGGATGCGGTCGATCATGGCGCTGTCCAGCTCGCTGCGTGCGTCGATTTCCAGATAAAACTGATCCGCCGGCAGGGCTTCGATGCAGCGGTCAAATAAAAACTCCCGCCCGGCGTTCAAAAAGGCCTTGCGCCCATCCAAAAGCTCTTCCAGGCCAAAGCCGTTCAGGGCGTAGTGCAGCACCTGGGCCGTGGCCAGTTTCTGGTTGGTGATTTTGGCGGTGTTGGTACGCTTGGATGTGCGGAAAAGCAGTTCGTAGGCAAAGATCTCTTCGTCAATGGTAAAAAGCGGTTGTCGGCCGATAAATACAGTTTCCATGGTTGTTTCGCGTCTGTTGGTTTGGTTCGGAATCAAAAATTATCCATCATATTACATCATGTTTGTTGACTTTCTGTTGACGTAATGAAAATATTTATTTCTTTAGTCCAATCAAAACAGATTCATGCTTTAATGTCCTTAAAATTCCACCAAGGAGCAAGGCCATGGCGATAGCGATTATGACGTCCGGAGGGGATTCGGCGGGGATGAACCCGGCGATTAAGAAGTTTGTCAAGATCGTGCTGGAGCGGGGCGAGGTGCCCTACCTGATCTACGACGGCCTGGAGGGGCTGATCGACGACAACATCCACGAGGCGACCCACGAAACGGTCGCCGGGATCGTCCACCTGGGCGGCACCATCATCCGATCCTCCCGCTCCAAGCGCTTTTTCGAGTACGACTACCGCAAACAGGCCTTTGACAACCTCCAACGCAGAGGCATCGACAAGCTGATGGTACTGGGCGGCGACGGCTCCTTCAAGGCGCTGGACATCTTCTATAAAGATTTCGGGGTCAGCTTCATCGGCGTGCCCGCCACCATCGACAATGATATCCATGGCACCGATTACTGCCTTGGGGTCGACACGGCGCTCAATGTCATCCGCACCGCCATTGACGGCATCCGTGACACGGCGGCCAGCTTCAAACGCGGGTTTGTCATGGAGATTATGGGGCGCGACTGCGGCTACCTGACCCTGATGTCCGCCATGACCAACGGGGCGGAGGTGATGATTATTCCGGAGATCAAGTACGACCTGGAGAGCATCAAAGCGCGTCTCAAAAACGAGATCAAAAACGGCCGCCGCTACGCCGTGGCCCTGGTGGCCGAAGGGGTCAAGGTCGCCCAGGAGCTGACGGAGTGGATGCAAAAAGAGGTCGGCATGGAGAGCCGCCTGACGGTGCTCGGCCACGTCCAGCGGGGCGGCAACCCCACGGTCTACGACCGCCGCATGGCCTTCGAGTTCGTGGCGTTCGGTATGGAAAAGCTCCTAAACGACGCCCAGTGCCACCACGTGGTGGTCTACAAAGACGCCGATTTTGACTTTGTCACGATCGACTTCATCAACTCCGGAAAGTACGAGATCAGCCCGGAGTTAATCGAGCTCACCCGTCACCTTTCGCGATAATCGTTTTTTCTGAAAGGGGGAGACATTACCTGCCGCCCCTTTGACCTTGACCATTCACATATCAGCATCGCATATCGCATATGCCTAAGAACGGAGTTTGTAATGCTTGATTACGCTGTCATATCCAAATACGAACTTCTTAATGAGTTTACAACCAAAATGAGCTTCAAACGGATATGTGCGTCAGTACACGGCTTTTACCTCGATGCCACCTGGCTTGTATGTGATATATATGGTAAAAAGTTATTTGATTGGGATTTTCAAAAACGACGACAGCTTTTTTTGGAGCTGGTTAAATACTATCTTGAGGCTGGTAAGATCAAGTTTGGGAAAAAAGTTTCTTTTGCCTAACAACCCTTTGACT
>QKHD01000034.1 GCA_003250175.1 Helicobacteraceae bacterium | reverse complement strand
CAAGCGCAGCAGCGATTCGCTTCTGGGTATTATCAACGACATTCTCGATTTTGCCAAGATCGAAAGCGGCCGCATGGAGATCGAGACCATCGACGCCAACCTCCACCAAGAGCTAAACGATGTCGGTTCGATGTTTTTTGTTAAGGCCCACGAGAAGGGGGCGCATTTCCACTTCTATGTCGATCCGACCCTGCCGCGCATCATCACCATCGACCTGCTGCGCTACCGTCAGGTTTTGATCAACTTGCTGGGCAATGCCCTGAAGTTTACCGATGCGGGCAAAGGGGTTTACGTCTCCATCACTTTTGACAGCGACGCCGAGACGGTCACGACCTCCGTGCGCGATGAGGGCATCGGGATCGACGCCAAGCAGCAGCGGCAGATTTTTGACTCCTTCTCCCAGGCCGAAGGCAGCATCGCCCGGCGCTTCGGGGGCACGGGGCTGGGGCTGGCGATCAGCAAGCGGCTGGTCAATCTCATGGGGGGCGATCTGCATGTCCGCAGCCGACTGGGGCAGGGGAGTGATTTTTACTTCACGATCCCCGCCCCCGTGCGCAAAGGTAAGCAGCCCTTCGTGCTGCAAAACATCGTCTCCGGAGACAATCTGCCCGTCTACCTCTCCTGCCCGGCGGAGGATGTCAGCTACGAGCAGGTGCTGGACGAGTACCTGCGCTCCTTCGGTATTACCCGCATCCACCATTTTGATGAGAGTGCGCTGCCCCAGGAGAAGGCGCTTTTCGTGGTCAACTCGACCCATCTCGATGATCCGAGGATTGTCAAGCTGATCCAAAGCGGGCAGCGATCCATTATCATCAAGTGCACCCCCATGGAGGAGCTGGACTGGGTGGCGCGGCTCAGCAACTGTGTCATTATCGACCCGCCCTTTACCCCGTCCAATCTCTTTGACGGCATCGCGCGGCTCTTCTACCGTCCGGAGGATGTGGACCGGGCCGCGGCCAATGCGGCGCCGATCCGGCATACCGGTTTCTGCGGGCATATTCTGGTGGCGGAAGACAATGAAGACAACCGCTACCTGATCCGCGTCATGCTGGAGCGCCTGGGGCTGAGCCATGTCTTTGCCCACAACGGTTTGAGCGCGCTGGATGCGGTCCGGTCGGATCACTTTGATCTGATCCTCATGGATGAAAACATGCCGGTCATGTCCGGAAGCGAAGCGGCGCGTCGAATCCGCGACATGGAGAGCACCCTGGGCGGGCACACCCCCATTGTGGCTCTGACCGCCAACGCCATCAAGGGCGACCGTGAGCGTTTCTTGCAAAGCGGCATGGATGACTACCTGAGCAAGCCCATCAACCAAGAGGAGCTGCTGCGCGTACTGCGCCGGTTCCTCCGGCCCGCTCCCTGCCATCCGGAGGACGGTGCCGCCAAGAAGCCGGCGACGCAACCGATGGAAGAGGGCATCGTGATCGACGCCGTCATCAAGGCCAAGGAGCTGGAGTTTGATCCGGATGATATTCGTGAGCTGGTGGGGATCTTTATTAAAAACCGTCCGGAAAACCTCGAAGGGCTCCGGATCGCCATCGAGCGCAGGGACTACAGCGCTATTTTCGAAGCGGCCCACAAGATCAAGAGTTCCGCTTCGGCCCTGGTGATCCAACCCATTATCGAAACCGCCGGTCAGATCGAAATGGCCGCCCGAAAAAATGAAAAACTCGACTACACCACCTGGTTTGAACGCCTGAATGACCAGGTGATGGCCGTCGCAATCAAAGGAGCGTAGATGAAAGAAGAGTGGGGAGTTTTTCTCAAAAGCCTGGGGGATTACGCCTCCGGAGGGATTTTAAAATTTGCCCTGCTGCCTTTTCTTATCAGCTCTTTTTTGCTGTTCGGCCTCTTTTACAGCGCGGCGGATTGGGGCATGGACGCCCTTCAGGGGATCAGCGTCGAGTACCATAAAGAGGGGCAGAGCATCCAAAACGGCGAGGTCTCCACGGAGTCGGTGCACATTGAAGAGACGGGGGCCGCGGCACTGAAGGCGATTTTAGGCTCCACCGTCGGGGTCTGGGTGATCAGCCTCTTTGTCTACGGCCTGGGGACGGTGGCGGCGGGGATGCTCTCCATCTACGTGTCGCTGGTCGTCGTGGGCTTTCTGACCCCTTGGATTGTCCGGGCCGTGCACCAAAAGGGGTGGGAGGAAATCCCTCTGGAGGGTGACGGTAGCTTCTTTGGGGCGCTCTGGATGCTGATTAAGCAGACGGGCATTATGCTGGGGCTCTTTATCGTGCTGATCCCGCTCTATTTTATTCCGCTGGTGAATGTCATCGCCTTTAACGTGCCGCTCTTTTATTTTTTCCACCGCATGCTGCACTACGATGTGGCGGGGGAGATCATGAGCCGGGAGCGCCACGCCGTCATCACCCTGCACCATAGGGGGCGGCTGCGTTTCCGGTCACTGGCTCTGTATCTGCTCTCCATGCTGCCGCTGGTGTGGCTGGTGATCCCGGTTTTTTATATCGTCTATGCGGCCAACGGCTATTTTCATACATTAAAAACCGAGTTGCAGCCGGAAGAAGCCTAGGTTTTACGGAGTATTTACCTAGCGTAACTATAATTACCCTTTTGCAACTCACCCAAGGGCGTCCATGTTCCTCATCGAATACTTTCTGAAAAACACCCGGCTTAACTATGTCCTGCTGGCCTTTTTGGTGGTGATGGGGGTCAACGCCTACATCCAGATGCCCAAAGAGCTCTTCCCCGACATGACGATGAACGAGATCGCCATCAAAGGAACCTACAGCGGCTCCAGCACCAAGACGCTGGACAAGATGGCCGTCAGGGATATAGAAGAGGGTGTTGCCAGCGTTAACGGTATCCGGGAGATGGAGACGGTCATCACCCCCGGCCTTTTCTGGATCAAACTCACCCTGATGGACGATGCCGACCCCACCGACACCCTCAACCGGGTCAAGGACGCCATTTCCGGAATCAACCAGAACCTCCCCTCCGACATGCGCGACCCCGTCGCCTACCTGATTGCCCGCTCCCACTCTCTGGTGCGTATCGCCGTCTCCTCCGACCGTTACACCTTTGCCGAGCTCATCGGCATCGCCGACGACATGAAAAACCGCATCGCCAAAATGCCCAATATCTCCGAGGTCGACATCTGGGGCGACGCCCAGGAGGAGGTGCGCATCACCGTCAAAACCGACGCCCTGGACGCCTACGGCATCAGCCATGCGGAGCTGAGCACGGCCATTCGGGCCATGTCCTACACCTTTCCCGTCGGTGAGATCGAGGAGCTGGGCAACTACACCTTCGTCTCCACCGCCAGCGGCAAAAACGACGTAGCCGGGTGGGAGTCCGCCATGCTGAAAGTAGGCGACCGCTTTGTCCGCCTGGGTGACGTGGCGCGCGTGGATGTTTTTTACCCGCAGGAAAACACCCTCTCCACCTACAACGGCCAGCCGACCCTGACCCTAAACGTCTCCAAGGACCCCTCCGGAGACGCCATCACCATGGCCAAGGCGCTCAGAGAGATGGTGGCCAAACGCGCCCCATTTTACGAAGGGGTGAGTTTTGACTTTTTCTACGACAGTTCGCGCCGGGTAGAGGCGCGGCTCGATACGATTATGTCCAACCTCACCCT
>QKHD01000251.1 GCA_003250175.1 Helicobacteraceae bacterium | reverse complement strand
TTCATGTCGTTCATGTGTGAATCCATCGCTTTTTGGTACATATCAACCAGACGGTTGGTCTCGATCAGTGCCGTCATTTCACGGACGGCGTTGACGTTGCTCTTTTCCACATACCCCTGCTTGCCCAGGCTGTCGCCGTCAAGCTGCTCCATCTCCGCAAAGCTGCGGTACATGCTGTTGCCCTCTTTGATCATGTACTTGACATTTTCCGGACGAACCACCATGACCTGGTTGAGGTACTCGTTGGCCTGGAGGTTGGCTTTGTCCAGCAGGTACATTTCGCCCTGCCCCGTGACGCTGATCTCGCGGTCGATGGGAACGGAGATCAGATCACCCCCTTCGCTGTAGCCCGCGGGCAGTACGGGAAAGCCCTCTTTCGTGGTCAAAATCCCCTCGCCGTTGACGATAAAGGAACCGTCGCGGGTGTAGCGCACGCCGCCCGGGGTGAGGATACCGAAGAAACTGTCCCCTTCGGTCAGGGCCATGTCAAAGACGTTGCCCGTCTTCTGTACGGCACCCACATCGTAGTCGGTAAACTCCTCCACCACATGCGGAACCCGCACGATGGAGCGATTAAGAAACTTGCTTCCCTCTCTGGTGTTGTTATCCAGAGGGAGAATGTCGCGTTTTTCCTGATAAAGCCGCATGAAATCGCCGATCACGACGTCATCGCGCTTGTAGCCGCTGGTGTTGAGGTTGGCTAGGTTGTTGGAGATGACGTCCAGTCGGTTAAACTGGGTGACCATCCCGCCGGTGTTGGCGTAAAAACCTGTTTGCATTGAGCGTCCTTCATATGCAGATTGACCCTATCAAAGCAACAAGTGTTCCAAGAAGTTTTTGAGTGAGAATGCGGGGGCGTTTGCCCCCGGGTAGGTGTAAAAAAATGGTGGGTTAGAAGCGCAGAGCGATACCGATATTAAGAAGACCGCTGGTATCACTGATGGTTGCCGTTGTTTCATAGGCAGTGTTTTCGTTATAGACAACACTGGCACTGGCAACTTCAAGATCGTATCCGAAATTGATTTCGAAGGATTCATTCATGTTGACGATGTAGCCAAAGCCCAATCGTACGGCAAAGGCACTGTCAAAATCCGTATCGCTTGCGTAATCATACGTAACGACGCCAAAACCGAATTTAAAGTAACCCATACCGTTGGTAGCCTGGCTGGATCGGTAGGAACCGCCGGTAAAAATCCAGTTGAGATCGAGGCTGGTACCTTCGAGGCTTCCGCCGACAAAATCCAGGGTTCTGCTACCACTTCCGATCTCAAAACGCGTTTCATCCGGTCGTCCGAAACCAATGGCAATATAGGAACCGGAAATATCGTAGGTATCGTCAGAATAGACCGAAGTATTATCAACTTCATAGCTGCGTGTTCCGGAACCACCAAAGCTATTAAAGCTCACATACATGCTGGTCTTGGTTTCATTACGCGGCTTGGCAGGCATCTGATACATTGGGGCTGGAGCAGGCTGGGAGTTACCGTTAACATAAATGTTGTTGGTCGTACCGGAAGAACTCTTCTTCTCCTCTTCCAATTTCATCCGTTCACGCTCGAGATCAAGCTTTTGACGTTCCAGCTCCAGTTTCTGTTTTTCCAGCTCCAGCTCTTCTTCCGTCATTGCAAAAGAAGGGGCAGCCAGCACGGCCAGCAGGGTGCCGATGGTAAGCAGTTTACGCATCATTTCTCCTTGTAATTTTTCCGCTATCTTACTCCAAGGATCATAAAGTTAAACTAAGAAAATTTTTAAATTTCGACCCGTTTCAAGGAAACCTATGCAGCCCTTTGGCGTCATTACCACCCTGGCCACCGGCATGATCCGCGATGTTGAACCATCCGGCCATCTTGTTGCCACCGCTTACCGAAAAATCGCCACCAACGCTGCCCTGTGGCTCAATCCGGAGGGTATTCAAGGGGATTTTCAAGCCGACACTATGCGCCACGGCGGTCCGGACAAGGCGGTTTTGGCCTGTGGCGAAACCACCTATGCCCGTCTGCACGCCCTGGGTTTTTCTACTCTTCGTCCGGGGGCGCTAGGCGAAAACCTGGTCATGGGCTACTGGAATGAGGAAAATGTCTGTATCGGGGATCGGTTTCGTATCGGCGAGACGGAGGTGGAGGTCAGCCAGCCCCGCTATCCGGGCAATAAGATCAATCGGCTTTTGCACGAGACTTCCCTGTCGGAAACCTTGCGTGCACATCACCTTGGCGGCTGGTATTTTCGTGTGATTACGGAGGGGTATTGGCAAAAAGGAATGGTGGTCAAACTGACCTATCGCCCCCATCCGGAGTGGTCGGTTGTGCGGGTAAATGACGTGGTGAAAAACAAGCGGTCTGACGATGTCGAAAAGCTGCTGGCCCTGCCGGAACTGGCAACGGCGTGGAAAGAGGAGTTTTTGAGCTAAGCCGGGCACACGGTAAGCCGGATTTTGTATTAAACGACCATTTATCTAGCGGAGCATCTTACGATACCCGTCGAGCGAAGCACTAAAACAATAGGACATTAACCATATGCTTCTTGCTGCGGACTGGGTTTACCAGGCGGAAGGGATTACTCCCTCCCCCGGTGGGCTCTTACCCCGCCTTTTCACCCTTACCGGAAAACCGGCGGTATCTTTTCTGTGGCACTTTCCCTTGGATTACTCCAGCCATCCGTTAGATGGAGTCCTGTCCTATGGCAGCCCGGACTTTCCTCTTGGTGTCCCAAGCGGTCGTATCGTGTACCCGAAGGGCGTATTGTAGCAGATAATTGCCACGCCGCCCTAAAAGCGGTAGTTGAACCCTACCCACTGCATATTATGTGCAAGCGTTGTGTCCCGCAGCTCTTCACTCTCGGTGGGAATGGTATCTGCATTCAACTCCTCAAATATCATCCCGACAACACACTCGTAATGTTCATTCAGATGAATACGATACCCGGCTCCTATGCGAAAAGCAACTCCAGGATAATATTTCTGCCCCTCTTCCTGCCATTGCCCCAGTGCCAAACCTACTTTCACATCAAACACTCCGGTCATACCCTGCCCAAGTGAATGTTCCAGATAGTGCCAGACCCAATCAAAATTTACCAATGTGGCCTGTATGTTACTACCGGACTTCTCTATCCATCGAAAACCGATACCGACTTCAAAATTTCGCTTTTCTTTTGTTCCTCTTCCGAGGTAGATATCTCCGGATATAAGCTCATACCTATCGACAAAGTATTCTATTCTGTTCAGATCTTCGTAGGTCATCTCCCCCGAACCTTGCATCAAGGACAAACCCCAATAATATGATTCGACTTCCTCTTCATATTCTACTTCGTACTCTTCATACTCTTCGTAATACTCTGCCTGCAGCTTTTGAAAATCCAACTTGGATTTTTCAAACTCCAGTTTTTGACGTTCCAGTTCGAGCTTGGCCTTTTCAAGCTCCAGGTACTCCTTGGTCAAAGCCCGCTCATCTGACCAAAGTGAGCTCAATAGAACCAAAAGTAGTGCCATGCCTGTCGTGCTCTCTTTAAAACCCATTGCTACTCCTAATATTCAAATATATCTTATTGAAATAAATCTATTTAAATAATTAAGAATAATCTCATTCAACTGTTTATGCGCACCTTTTTTTACTC
>QKHD01000178.1 GCA_003250175.1 Helicobacteraceae bacterium | reverse complement strand
CATCCGGATCGCCTGCTCCAGGGTGATGTCGCTGATGAGAAGCTCTTCGTCAAACCCGGCCGCTTCGGCGACGATCTCGCCCTTGGGGTTGATGATCATGCTGTGGCCGTCAAAGACCAGCTCGTCCTGCCCACCCACCATGTTGACGTAGGCGAGGCTGACCAGGTTGTCACGGGCACGGGTTTTAAGCATCTCGACCCGGGCCGCCAGCTTGGTAGTGGAGAAAGGGGAGGCGTTGATGTTGATAATCAGCTCCGCACCGCTGAGCACCTGGGGCTGGATCGGATTGGTGCTCTGCCAGACGTCTTCGCAGATGGCAAAGCCGATGGTGTGGCCGTTGAGTTTTAGAAGCAGCAGCTCGTCACCCTTTTGGAAGTAGCGCTTTTCATCAAACACGCCGTAGTTGGGCAGGTGCTGTTTGTAGTAGCGGCCCAGGATTTTACCGTCGTGCAAAACCCCCAGGGCGTTGTAGAGGTCGCGCTCGTAATCGACAAAGCCCACGACGGCGACGATGCCGTCCGTATGGTGGGCGATTGCTTCCAGGGCATCGAGGTTTTCCCGGATAAAGTGGGGTTTATAGAGCAGATCCTCCGGAGGGTAGCCGGTGATCATCAGCTCCGGAAAGGCGATCACGTCGCACTCTTTCGCCTTGGCCGCTTCGATGTGTTCGATGATCTTGGCCGTGTTTTTGGCAATGTCTCCCACGGTGGGATTGCATTGGGCGAGGGCGATGCGCAGGGGTTTCATGAACGTTCCTTGTGGTTTTTAATCAGGGTCCGGATAGCCAGCGAACACATGGCGAGACCAAAGGCTCCGGTAACGGCGCAAAAGGAGCCCTTCTCCGTGCACTTGGCGTGCTCGGTGGAGCAGATGACGGTTACGGGCTTGCTGAAGCGCTCTTTTTTAAGCTGCTCGCGGATTTTGCGGGCAAATTTGTCTCCCTCCGTTTTCCAGAGCGAACGGACTTCGATCTTCGTGGGATCGGTCTTTTTGGCGCTGCCCATGGAGCTGATCAGCTTTTTGTGGCACTTTTTGATCACCGCCACCTTGGCGCGGAAATCATCGATGGCATCGAGCACCAGATCGTAGGGTTCAAAGTCAAAGCTCTCGACCCACTCCGGGGTGATTTTGAGTTCGACGGCGGTAATGCCGGGGTAGCGCTCGGCCAAAACGGCCACCTTGACCTCGCCCACGGCGTCGGAGCCGATCTGGCGGTTCTGGTTGGTCTCGTCGTAGCGGTCAAAGTCGATAATGGTGATGTCCGTCACCCCGCTGCGGTGGAGGCAGTCGAGGCAAAAGCTCCCCACGCCGCCGACGCCCAGCAGCAGAATCTTCGCATGGCGGTACGCTTCAAACTCTTCGCCAAAGAGCATTTCGCACCGTTTATATCTCATCGACCCAGCTTTGCAGGTTTTTGATGGAGTCGTGGCAGGTCATGTCCATTTTGATCGGCGTGAGGGAGATTTTATTGGCCTGGATGGCGTCAAAGTCGCTTAGCTCGTCCGGCTCCCACTGCAGCGGGTGCAGCCCCAGCCAGTAGTACTCTTCGCCGCGCGGGTTGGTGTGGCGGTGGGCGTCGTTGCCGTAGTAGCGGTAGCCGGCCTTGGTCACCGCGTAGCCCTGGCACATCTCCGGCTTGATGCTGGGCACATTGACGTTTAAAAAGCGGCGATCGGTCAGGGGGAAGGCTCCGGAGAGGAGCTTTTTGGCGATGGTGTGGGCGGCCTGACGGGCCAGTTCGTAGTCGTGTTTTTTGCCCCACTCGTCGCCCTGGAGCACCTGGGAGATGGCAAAGGCGGGAATCCCGTGCAGGGTCGCCTCCATGGCGGCGCTGGCGGTTCCGGAGTAGGTGATGTCCTCACCCATGTTGGAGCCGCGGTTGATGCCGCTGATGACCAGATCGGGCTTGCGCCCTTCAAAGATGGAGTGCAAAGAAAGGTAGATACAGTCCGACGGGGTACCGTCGTCGAGCTTGTAAAAGTCGTCGTCGATGGAGATGAAACGCAGGGGCCGTGTCAGGGTCAGACTGTGCCCGCAGGCGGACTTCTCACTGGCCGGAGCGACGACGGTCACATGCCCCAGGGGGCGTACCGCTTCGATCAGGGCGGCCAGACCGTCCGCTTCGAATCCGTCGTCGTTGGTAATGAGAATGCGTTTCACACGTGCCCCTTTGCGTTAAAGTGGTGTGATTATAGCAAAGCGGGGGTGAAATGGGTGGATTATCTTCGGTTATCCAGCAGCTCCAGCAGGGCAGGTACCTCCGGAATACCCTGCCACGCTTTTAAAAAGGTGACGGCATGGTTAAAAACCAGCGCTTTGTTGGCTCCGGATTCCCGGAGGGTTTTGATGGACTGGTCGCCTTCCGATTTGGAGAGCTTGCGCTGGCCGTTGTACATCATCAGAGGGTGGTGGATAAAGCGGGCATTAAGAAAGCTGGGGATGTCAAACAGCCATGCCAGGTAGAGCTGGGCGGCGGTGGAGTTTCGCAGGTCGTCACCCCGGACGACGGTGTCGATCTGCCCGTCGCGGTCGTCGATAAGGGAGGCGAACTGGTAGGAGGGGGTGTCGTCGCGCCGCCATAGGACGAAATCGCCCAGGGTTTTATCTAGCGACACAACCGTTTTGTCAACGACTATATTTGTCAGCTCCGGAACCATCACCCGCAAGGCGGAGTGTTCCGGAGCCAGGGTGTGGTTTAGGGTGCGGCAGGTGCCGGGGTAGATACCGTGGGTGTTTAGACTAAGAATCTCCTTGCGGGAGCAGGTGCAGGCGTAGAGCCGGTCGGTGGTTTTTTGGAAGGTTTTTAGTTCATTGCGATAGTACTCTTTGCGGGTCTGTATGGAGAAATTACGGTAAAAATCCTCCACGCCGGAAGGGCCGTGATCCCAGCCGATCCCCAGCCATTCGAGTGAGCGGAAAATCTCCTCCACATACTCCGGACGGGTACGGGCAGGGTCCATGTCGTCGATGCGCAGCAGCAGTTCACCGCCCTGACTGCGCACCAGCGCCCAGGTAATCAGGAAATTGACGGCATTGCCCAAGTGGATATAACCGCTGGGGGTGGGGGCGATACGGGAGCGTATTGGATGGGGCCTCATAACGGTATTATAGAACAAGCCCCATGAGGGTGTTTAAAATTTCCAGCTAATCGCGAGATAATTGGGCAGAACATGGATGTTAAAGGCGGATGTGTTTTGGGAGTAATTCAAAGGTTTTTCCGAATAGTAGGCTCTAAATATTTTGGTGTAACCGGTCGGTGTGGTAAGAATTTTCATCTCCCCTCCCATTAGCATACTTAGCGCGTAGGCCTTGCCCTCGTCATCCCCAACATGGTCAGCCACCAGCATACCTCCGGCCAGAGCAAAGCCTGCCAGTATCAAGTGGCGAGAAAGAGAACGCAGTTCCGTCTCTTGTGCTGCCCCTTGATTAAGCTCTGTTTCTAAATAGTGAAGGTAGCTCTCTCTGTCTTGAAACGTTTGTATGGGTGGAGCGGGGTTTACGGAACCGTCGTTGCGTACGATACAGCAGGCCACTTCTCTTCTGACTCTGATACGCGTTATGTCTCCGATGTAGATTTTGTCATAACCGGACTCGGACTAATTGATGTTTTGGCC
>QKHD01000173.1 GCA_003250175.1 Helicobacteraceae bacterium | reverse complement strand
CCCGGCACCAGTTCACGCAGCTTGAAAGCTTTTTCCAGGAACCACTCCTTGGAGTAACCGCGCTTCATCGCCTTTAAAATCCGTGTTGAACCGCTCTGTAGTGGCAGGTGCATGTGCTTGGTAATCTTGGGGTTTTGGGCAAAGGTCTCGATAAACTCGTCATCCGCATGGAGCGGGTGTGGCGAGGTAAAGTTGATCCGCTCGATTCCGGAGACTTCGCTGACGAGATTGAGAAGTTTAGGAAAGTTAATCGGCTCTTCCTTGCCGCTGAAACGGCGTCCGTAGTTGTTGACGTTTTGCCCCAGCAGGTAGATCTCTTTGACCCCCGCATCGGCAGCGCGTTTGACTTCATCCAAAATCAACCGTGGCGGAATGGAGACCTCGCTGCCCCTGGTGTGCGGAACGATACAAAACGTGCACTCTTTATCGCATCCGATGGAGATATTGATATTGGCCCGGAAGGGATTGGTGCGGTAATCCTCGAAAATGTAGGTGCTATCGTCAAAATCGATGGCCGTTTCCACCATCCCGGGAGTATGCAGGGCCTGGGAGATTTTAGAGACATTACGGGCACCCAGGACAAAGTCCACGTAGGGGGCTCGCTTGATAATCTCTTCACCCAGGTGGCTGGCGGTGCAGCCGCAAACGCCAACTTTGGCACCCGCTTTTTTGATCTTATTGAATTGTCCCAGTTCGGAAAAGAGCTTGGAGACGGGTTTTTCCCGTACGCTGCAGGTATTGATGAGAATCAAATCAGCCTCTTCGGCGGATTCGGTGAGTGTGTAACCCTCTTTCGCACCCAGTTCCGCGATCATATGCTCGCTGTCGCGGACGTTCATGGCGCACCCAAGGGTTTCTATGAAAACTTTGGGGGCGTTAGGGGTCATAAAATGTGGACTTGGTACATATAATCGCCCTCATCGAGACCGTATTTGATCTCTTTGAAATAGACGCTGTATCCCATTTCTTCAAATTTTTCTACGACGGCAACAAGGTCTTTGTGCGCGTTTGACTTATCAAAATAAAAGATCTTATCTTTGTTTTTTTCCAGTTCGGCTATTAACTTGTCCAGTGTAATTGTTTTAGGTTTAGCATCAAGTTCAACTCTTGCTAATTTCAGCTCCATTGTGTACCTTTTTAGAAGTCTCTTAAACATATTATTTTATAATAGTAGTACTTAAAATTTGCTAGCCACTGCATAAAAACGAGATATTTGTTTTTCCGCGTTCGGTTTCATTTTCAACATTAAACAACTAAACAACATTAAAAGGGGAATTTTTGGAAAAAATACTCGATATAGTCGATTCGATTGCTCATGAAAAAGGTCTTGAGGCGGATGATGTCCGCGAAGCTCTCAAAACGGCCTTTATCAAAACAGCCCAGCGGGTAATCGGTGACAGTTTTGACTACGAGGCCACACTGAATAACGAAAAACGTACCATTGACCTCTTTCAGAAGCTTGAAGTTGTTGCGGACAACGACGAACGACTGGGCGGTGACGAGGACGAACGCCTCATCACCGTCAGCGAAGCCAAAGCCGACGGCGAATTCGTCGAAATCGGCGACGAACTGCTTAACGAAATCTCTCTGGAAGCCTTCGGCCGAACCGCTTCCATGACGCTGCACAACGAGATCGAGTTCCATGTTCAACGCCTGGTGGAAGATGTCGTCTATAATAAATACAAACAGCGCGTGGGCAAGATCGTCTCCGGAACCGTCACTCGTGTGGACGGCCACGAAAACACCTACCTGGAAATCGGCGAAATCAAAGCGATCCTGCCACGTAAAAACCGTATTAAAGGCGAAAGCTTCAGCGCAGGCAATGTACTCAAAGCCATCGTGCGCCGTGTTAACATCAGCAAGCGCGACGGTATCAATATCGAACTCTCCCGAACCACGCCGAAGTTCCTCGAAGAGCTGCTGCGCCTGGAAGTTCCGGAGATCGAAGACGGCAACGTCATTATTGAAAAGTGTGCGCGTATTCCCGGAGAACGGGCCAAAATCGCCCTCTTCAGCAACCGCGACAACATCGACCCCGTCGGCGCTACTGTAGGGGTTCGCGGGGTACGTATCAACGCCGTCAGCGACGAGCTGCTGGGCGAGAGCATCGACGTCATCAACTACTCCCCGATTCCGGAGATCTTTATTTCACGTGCCATGGCTCCCGCCATCGTCAATAACGTAACTACCGATGGCGAGCACAACGCCAAGGTCATGATCGGTACCGATCAAAAGGCCAAGGCCATCGGCAAAAGCGGGATCAATATCCGCCTCGCCTCCATGCTGACCGGCTTTGAAATCGAACTGGTCGAAGAGGAAGGCAGCCAGGCTAAAAAACTGCCCAGCGCCTCCCAGCAGGAAAAAAGTCCGTCCGAATCCGACGGCTCTCCTCTGCTCTCCGCACTCTTTAACGACTAATCTATCATTTGGGCGGGAAACTCCCGCCCGCTTCTCCTTATAGACCGATCACCTTAAATCCGCTCTTTTTAAACTGCGGCATGCTCATGCCCGCATTGGCTCCCACATAGGTCGGATCCGCAATCACATAGCGTCCGCCCTGATAGTTCACCGTGTCTCCGGAGACCTGGGCGCCAAATCGTACTGCCGTGGCCAGGTGTCCCGGATAGTGGATTGCCACCACAGGAAGCCCCAGCAGGTTTTTGACCAGATAGGCGAAGAGAATCGAACGATCCTCGCAATCGGAGTACGGATAGTGGATTGTCTCCTCCGGATAGAGGGGTTTTTCCCGGTTAAACTGTTTTTCATCCACCGCATAGGCAAAGGAGGTCTGCACAAAACGGAGCAGGAAGTTCACGGCATCCAGCTCCTGACGCCCTTTCACATGGGGGCGCAGGGCATCCAGCAGGCTTTTGGCCGTGACCGAATCCACGGGAGCGTGAAAATAGATATCAAACGCCGTCTGAGGGGCCTGGGCATAATAGGCAACCTTCTCCGGATGGTAGGCAACCTGAACCTGGTAGGGTTTGCCCTCGTATTTAAACTTCAGGGTTCGGTCCTTGAGTGGCCCTCCAAACTGCACATCGCCCATGGCATAGTTCATTGGCTTTTCGCTCTCCGGATAGCTTCCCTTAAAGGTATAGACTGCCCCGATGCTCTTGCGGTACCCTTTGGGGTCCATCACATAGTAGCGTTTGCCGTTTTCATTTAAAAAGGCGGTCTGAAACAGCGTCGTTGCCGCAGTACCGAAAACCAATAGTTCGTTTTGGTTAAAGGCCGCCTTGGTATCAAATCCGCTCTTGACCAGCACATACCAGATCAGCATGTTGGCATCGTTGTCGTTGGTGCTGATCTTCTTGGCAAAGGCATGGGCCAAAAGATAGTAACCCCAGTCATTCAGACCCAGCTCCTGGCGGTAGCGCTGCAAGGCATCGAGAGAGGGCTTTCCGGATTGCGCTTCAAGATGCTGCAAGGCGGCCGTGATGCTTTCTTTGCCCGGTTTCCCCAGGCTGACGCCAAAGCCCTGTACATAGGGCACGCTGACCTTGGTGCCGTAAAAATCAAAATCGGCGTGGGGTCCGGAGGGAACGGGCGCCGGTTTGGGCGTCGGCGGCAGCGGTGCGGGCAGAACCACCTTGGGTGGGGTCACTTTTGGG
>QKHD01000223.1 GCA_003250175.1 Helicobacteraceae bacterium | reverse complement strand
GGTCTCCGACCCTGCGCTCTTTGATCCGACGGAGCAGCTGCAACCGGGCGAAGTGGGACTGGCCCTGATCGACGGCGACGATAAAAGCGTGCGCTTTGCTCCACAGAGCAGCGAAAAGAGCCAGCTATTGCTGATTTTGCTGCACCTCTACAAGCTCGGTGACGTGGACGCCTTCATGGTCAAGATGGACCCGTATGACGCCCGCTTTTCCGGAAGCTACGTGGGCTTTGATGCCAAACGGGCCTATGAGCAGCGCGACTTTATCCGTTACATCGGGGCGGAGTTTGAGACCTACAAACACCGCCTTGAAGATCTGCAAAACCTTTTTTACCAGACCTTTCGATTGGAGCAGGCATGAAAATCGGTGTTATCGGTGCGGGCAAGTGGGGCGAAGCCCTGCATTTTGCCCTGAGAAAACAGATGGGCGAGGTGCTGATCACCTCCCGAACGCCTCGGGATATTCCGGGTTTTACCACGCTGGATGACGTCATGGCGTGCAGCCATATCGTGATCTCCATCTCCACCCAACATACGCATGCGTGGCTCAAGGAACACTTCCGGTTTAACGGTCAGAAGATTCTGGTCGCCAGCAAGGGGATTGAGCTAAAAACCCACCGTTTCCTCAACGAAATCTACGAAGAGTTCGTTCCGCGGGAAAATCTGGCTTATCTCTCCGGACCCTCCTTTGCCAAAGAGGTGAAAGAGTCGCTGCCCACGGCGCTCGTCATTAACGCGAGCAATCTGGAAATGGCGTCGGAATGGATGGCCTTTTTCCCGCGTTTTATCAAAACCTACCGCTCCGACGACATCACCGGGGCGGAGATCGCCGGGGCGTATAAAAACGTGATCGCCATTGCCGCAGGCGTATGCGACAGCCTGAACCTGGGCAACAACGCCCGAGCGGCCCTCATTACCCGGGGGCTGGCGGAGATGAGCCGTTTCGGGCTGCATTTCGGGGCCAATATCGAGAGCTTTTTAGGCCTTAGCGGGGTGGGGGATCTGTTCCTCACCGCCAGCAGCACCCTTTCACGAAATTACCGGGTCGGTGCGGGCCTTGGTGAAGGCAAAAAGATCGATACGATCCTGGCGGAACTGGGTGAGGTGGCCGAAGGGGTGCCCACCGCAGCGGCGATTGTTGCCATTGCCAAAGAGCACGGCATCTACACCCCCATCGCCGTCGAAGTCAAGGCGTTGCTGGAGGGCAAAGAGGTGCGTCAAAGCATTCAGGACCTGCTCGTTCGCGGCAGTGAGGCGGAGTTTTAAGCCGCTTTTAGTAGGATGAAGAAGCATCCCAAGATTTTATGAAAGGATTATCATGATCGAATTTGTCAAAAAAGCCAAGGCGGCCAGCCGTCTGGTGGCGACCCTGCGCGATGACGTCAAACAGCGCATTTTGCGCGAGATGGCCGCGGCGCTTCGAAGCGAAACGGCCGCTATCGTCGCCGCCAACCAAAAGGATATGGCCTACGCCGAAGAGGCGCAGCTCTCCGGAGCATTAAAAGACCGCCTGTTGCTGGATGAAAAACGTATCGATGCCATGGCTACGGCCCTGGAGGAGATTGCCGCGCTCAAAGACCCTGTCGGGCGCATTTTAGAAGGGTGGATCAACCCCAACGGCCTCAAAATCGAGAAGGTTGCCGTGCCCATCGGCGTCATCGGGGTGATCTACGAATCCCGCCCCAACGTCACCAGTGACGTGGCGGCGCTTTGTTTCAAAAGCGGCAACGTGGCGATTCTCAAAGGGGGCAAAGAGGCGATCCACTCCAACGAAGCCATTGCCGCCGTACTGCAAAAGGTTTTGCTAGCCAACAACCTGCCCAAGGAAGCGATCGCCATGCTCCCCGACGCCACCCGCGAAGGGGTCGATCAGCTGATCAAGATGGATCAGTACCTTGACCTTATTATTCCCCGCGGCGGCGAAGCGCTGATCCGTCACGTCAATGCCAACGCCACCGTCCCGGTGGTCAAACATGACAAGGGGCTTTGCCATATTTTCGTGGAAAAAACCGCCGATCTGGGCAAAGCGACACCCATTCTGATCAACGCCAAAACCCAGCGCCCCGGTGTCTGCAACGCCATGGAGACCCTTCTGATAGACGAAGCCATCGCCGCCAGCTACCTGCCGGAGGTCAAAAAGGCCTTTGATGCCAAGGGCACGGAGCTGCGCGGATGTGAGGCGACGGCGAAGATCATTGCCGTCAAACCGGCCACGGAAGAGGACTGGCACACGGAGTACCTGGAAAATATCCTCTCCATCCGGATCGTCTCCGGACTGGACGCGGCGATCGAGCACATCGCAACCTACGGCTCCGGACACTCCGATGCGATTCTTTCCAAGGATTACGAAGCGATCGAGAGCTTTTTAAACCGTGTCGACAGCGCGGCGGTCTACGCCAATGCGTCCACACGCTTTACCGACGGCGGGGCTTTCGGTTTCGGTGCGGAGGTGGGGATTTCCACCAACAAGCTGCATGCCCGCGGCCCCATGGGGATTAACGAACTGACAACGTACAAATTTAAAGTGACGGGTGAGGGACAGATCCGCTAAGGCGGCTCCGGAGGTTACTCCGGAGTAGTGGCGAGAGCCGCTTTGTAGCGGCTGTCGATCAAGAAAGCCCCGAAGGGGATGAGTGAGGCGATAAAGAGGGCGGTGCCCATCTTTTTAGAGATAAGGCGCTGCTGCAGAACGCCCATCAGCAGAATTACCAAAATAATAAACAGCATGCCGTGGGTCATGCCGGCGAATTTCACGGGGAGCGGATTGTGCCCCAGGTATTTAATCGGCATGGCCACAAAGAGCAGTACCAGCCAGGAAACCCCTTCCATCAGGGCGATATAACGTAACCAAATCGCTTGTCTCATAATCAAAAAACCTTTTTCATTTGTCATGGGTATTTATCCTAACACACCAAAAGTAAACAGGGGCAAACAGCCCCTAGAATTTAAAGGTTTTCTGCTTGAGGATATGAAAGTCGGTGGCGACGGGGTCGTTATCGAGCTTGAGCTCTTTGACCGCTTTGGGGTTGACCAGGTAGTATCCGAGGACGGCTTCGATCTGGTCACCGGGTTGAATCGCCTTGTCAAAATGCACCACACGCTTTTCATGGTGCTGGATCATGGTGTCTTTGAGGGTGGTGTCGGCGACCCACGGCATGGCCGGTTTGCCATCTTTTCCGATGATCCGCACAAAGACTTCATCGGGAAGAATGATGCGGGTGCCCTTACGAATCAGGGTAGTTTTCAGCACACCCATACGAAGCGGGTGAAGCAACAGGGCATGGGATGAGTGGTTGTCAATCGTGACGTTAAAGCCCGTTTCATCGGCGACGGCATCCAGAAGAATATAAGCAGCCAGCAGGTCGTTATCCTTGTGGGTGCCGGGGAAACCGTGGTAAGCGTGCTTTTTGGTCTTGGTCATGCTGGAGATGCTCCCCTTGATCTTGGGCATGTGGCAGGTGACGCAGTTGGTATCGTCCAGCTCATTTTCGCTGTTGGTGGAGCAGACATTAAGACCATGGGCATTCATCCGGTGGGAGTGGCAGCCGACACAGACGTTGCCGTTGAGGATATGAGCGTTGGATTCGGTGTCGATGGTGTGAAAGGGGGAACCTTCGCT
>QKHD01000239.1 GCA_003250175.1 Helicobacteraceae bacterium | reverse complement strand
ACACCAGCCCCTTGGCATCTTCGGTTTCTATCAGCAGTACCGCTCTCTCCAGCACGTGCGCTCCTTCGGGTTTGAATGAGCGTATCCTAGCAAAAAAGCGGTAAATTCTTCCGCCTAAAAGGCGTAGCCGACCCCGACGTTTAGTGCGTGGTCGGCTACAGCGTCGGAAAGTCCGGCGGTGTAGTTTCCGGAGGCGTACCAACGGGAGCTTAGTTCACGCCGGAGCATGAGACTCAGCGAGTTGGCCCGGTCGCTTCCTTTGATCAACCCCTTGGCGCTGGTGGCGCTCAGGGCCAAATAGGTGACGGGGCTAACGCTGCTGCCGGCACCAATGGTGATGGTGTCGGTATCGTTGTACTTAACCGTGGCTGTGTCGCCCGTGATCAAATAGCCCAGGGTAGCAAAGTAGCCCACCGGCCCGCCCATGACGCTCAGCGTCGCGTAGCCACCCACGTCGGTCTCGCCCGTGCCGATATCCGTGTCGGCGGTGGGGAGCTTGACGAGAAGCTGCAGCATGAGGTTCCACTTCTTGCCGCTGAGCGCATAACCGCCCAGCAGGTAGGTGTCGCCCTGACCGCTGGAGCTGTTGAGATCAACCGCCGGGTCCTGCACGCCGGAGTCCAGATAGGAGGTGCTTACGCTGGCATACCAGGCTCCCTTGTGAAAGCCCAGGCGCAGGTCGGCACTTTGGGAGATGATCGTGTCACTCCCGCCGTAATCGCCCATGCTGTAGCCCGCACCAAACCCAAGGCTCAGCCCCAGACGCTTCGGGCATCCGGAGGCATCGACCATCTCGTCCATAGAGGTTCCCGGACAGCGGTCGAGGTGGGACGGCACGCCGTCAAGATCCGGATCGTCAAAGGCCATGAGCCCGCCCAAACTCAGCCACGCCCCCAGAAGGAGCGCCGCCGGAAGCTTGGCAAAACGGTGCATGGTTACTTACCGTGCTGAGGATTTTTGCTGCCCATACCGGTTGTGCCGCCCTGGATCACCTGCTGGGTCTTCATCTGCTGACGCTGCTGCATCTGCTGCTGCATTTGGGTATCCTGCATTTCGTGCAGACGTTCCTGATCCCGTGTCTGGGTTTTGGTCATATCGCCCTCACCCGTTCCGTCCTGTGCCTGAGTACGATCCTGGGTCCGTGTCTGGGTCTGCAGCATATCGCCGCTACCCGGCATGGCGGCCTGAAGCTGGCCGATCGCCTCCTGGCGCTGTTCCTGGTTCATGGATTTGACAAGCATTTTAAACTCGTTCATCTTCTGGTAACGCTCGCCCTCCGGAGCCGCCTGGATCGCCTGGATCATCTCTTTTACCTGGGTCTGGAGCGGAGTAACGTCCTCCGCCATCAGCATCGTAGCGGCCAGTGCCGCGATCAGTGTCAACTTTTTCATGGTGTTCTCCTTAAGTTAGATAGCCACAGTCTAACCCCAAAGCGTTAGGGAAGTGTTAAGGGAGTGTTAGGAAAACGTTAAGGTAAAACAGCTGCCTGCGTCGGTAGATTCGACACTGATGGCGATGCCCTGCTCCCGGGCCAGTTTCTGAACGATGTGCAGGCCGATCCCCATGCCGCGCTCGCCCTCTTTGTAAAAGCGCTCGAAGATTTTTTTCGTATCTTTGATCCCGTAACCCGTGTCGCAGATACGCAGCCGCCTGCCCGAAAGCTCCATCCGCACACTACCCTCCGGACGGTTGTATTTGCAGGCATTGGCGAGCAGATTGTCCAAAATCCGCACCAGCGCCTCCGGATAGACCGTCACGCTGACCGGCTCCAGCTCACAGGAAAAATCCAGCTTGGGATAGAGCCCCTTGAAATATTCCATCCGCTCCCGGCACAACCCGTCCAGCGCGACGCTGACCGCCGCTCCGGAGAGGCCGCCCAGGTAGCTCTGGACATTGTGATAGAGGCTGCCCAGGGTCCTGGCGCTGCGCTCGATGCGCTCCAGTCTGGCCGGATCAAAACGGCTCTTAAGCATCCGGACGTTGAGCAAGATGGCCGTGACGGGAGTGTTGAGATCGTGGATCATATCCCGCAAGGATTCTTCCAAGAGATGCAACGCCTGACGAAGCGGCCGCAGGGTGTACCAGGCGTAAAACAGCGCAAAGACAAGTGCCGCCAGGGAGGCCGCGGCAAAAAGCCCCGTCAATCGCCGCCGCTCTTCGCCGACCAGCCCTTCCACCATCATCTCCGGAGCCATGATTTTAAGCAGGTGGGTCTCGTTGGCCGGAATGGGAAAGAGGGCATAGTATCCGGAGGCGTCGTGCACCAGGCGGTAGGTCTCGCCGCCCGTGGGCACGATGGTGAGGTCAAAATTCTCCCCCTCCAGAAAAAAGCTGTAGTTTTTCATCTCCAAAAAGAGCTGCTCTTCGACGCGCTCCTTGCGGTCGTGGTAATAGAGGAGCGCGATGACCACCATCAGGGCTTCCAGCGTCACCCAGAAAATCAGCAGACTTTTTATGAAAGATTCCCGTTCGTAGCGTTTCATCGGCTCTCCTTGAGTCGGGGCAGGCGGTAGCCCACGCTGCGCACGCTGTCGATGCTGACGCCCAGACGTTTTTTAACGGTGTTGATATGCACCCGCAGGGCCGAGTCGCTGGGGTTTTCCATGACATCGTAGAGCAGGCTCTTGTCCACATTCTGCCCCAGGTGTTCGAGCAGCAGGACAAAGAGGTTTTTGGGCACCTCCCCCATGTCCACCGGCTCACCCTCCAGGTAAAGGGTGCGGCTGGCGGGGTCGTAGGTGACCGTGCCGTAGACCAGCGTACTGCTTTTACGGCGGCAGCGGGCGGCGATGCGGATGAGCAGCTCCTCCGGATCGAAGGGCTTTTTGATGTAGTCCTCCGCTCCGGAGGCAAAGCCCTTGGAAAGCGACGCGGTGTCGGTGAGGGCCGTGATGAAGATGGTGGGGGTTTTATCCTCCGCCTCGCGCAGAGCCCCCAGCAGGTCAAAGCCGTTTAGGCGCGGTACGTTGACATCAAAAAGGTAAAGGTCAAACCCGCCGTCGTAGGCCGCATCTGCCGCCGCTTCGCCGTCGCCGGTCAGTGTGACGGCGTACCCTTCGCTCTCCAGCAAATCCACCAGCGTCTCCGCCAGGGTGGGGTCGTCTTCCATCAGGAGGATTCGTTCATGCATCGCATTGTACCTTTCGTAGAGCCATTCGCACCCGGCGGCGGTACTCCTGGCCGATACCCACCCCCTCAAAGCCCTCCGCCATGACGGCCTCAAAGGTCACGCCGTGGGAATAGGGAGCATCCCAAACCCCAAGCTTCAAGGCCGTCCTCCGGATCGCTTCATTGCTTCCCAGCCAGGCGGCAATGGGAAAACGCAGGGAAAGCGCCGCCAAAAACCGCGGCGTAACCCGTTTGGGACGGCGGCGCTGAAACGTAAGGTTTTTTTCAAACCGCCGGGGTGCGCCTAGACGCTCCAGCATCGGGGCGACGGGCCGGTGCAAATGATGGCGGAAGAGGTAGAAAAACCCCTCCCCTGCCTGCTCCCACGAAGCGTTTTTGGCAAGGTGCTGCCACATCACCGCCATCTTGATAAAACGGCGTCGCTCCAGCGTCACCCCAAAAAGCCGCTCCAAAATCCCCAGTTCGTTGGCATAAAAAAGCCCCCTGGCCACCCAACGGGCGGCGAAGAGCTTGGCAAACTCG
>QKHD01000276.1 GCA_003250175.1 Helicobacteraceae bacterium | reverse complement strand
GGCGAAGACTTCAGCCACCACCCGCAGGTCAATGCGCTGATCGACGATCCGCAGACCGACTGCTTTATTCTCTACCCAGGACAAGGAAGCATCGTGCTCAACGACACCCCCATCAGCCGCCCGGGGCGCAAGCGGGTGATCTTTCTGATCGACGCCACCTGGCCCAGCTCCAAGCGCATTTTGCGCATGAGCCGCAACCTCCACGCCCTGCCCCGGGTCAGTTTCCGCACCGAGCGCCTGAGCCAGTTCAAGATCAAACAGCAGCCCAAGGACTACTGCCTCTCCACCATCGAATCGACCCACTGCGTGCTGGAGCTGCTCGCCCTAAACGGCGACGAGCGGATTGCTCCGGAGGCACTGGATGGCTTTCTTAATCCCTTCGAGGCGATGGTGCGCTACCAGATCGAACGCCTCAAGGCGGAGCATAACGTCCGCTACTTCGACCATGCCGGGGTGTTTAAGGCCAAGCGGGGGAACCGCTAGAGCGCTTCCCACCAGCGTGGTGTCGGAGAAGGGTTTTTCAGGGAGATGATTTCGCCCATAAGGGGGTGTGTCAGGCGCACGCCCTGACGCTCCGCCTCCAGACTGACCCGTTCAAAGGGTTCGCGCCAGGGGTGCATGGCGAGGTTGAAGGTGCCGTTGTGCACCGGAAAGAGCACCGCACCCCCCAGATCACGGTGCGCCTGCACCGTCTCCTCGGGCATCATGTGGATGCTCCGCCAGCGTTCGTTGTAGGCGCCTGCTTCCAAAAAGGTCATGTCAAAGGGGCCAAACTTTTCGCCGATGGTTTTAAACCCGTCAAAATAGCCGCTGTCCGCACCGAAAAAGAGGTTGGCTCCGGAGGCCTTGATCACCCACGAGGCCCAGAGGGTTTTGTTGCGGTCGAACATTCCCCGTCCGGAGAAGTGCTGGGCGGGGGTGGCGGTGACGGTTAGCGTGCCGTTTTGGGCGCTCTCCCACCAGTCAAGCTCCGTGATCTTTTCCGGATCAAGCCCAAAGTCACTCAGTCGGTTTTTGACCCCGATGGTGGTATAGCAGTGACCGATCTTATCTTTTAAGATGGCGATCGTGGTTTTGTCCAGATGGTCGTAGTGGTCATGGGAGATGATCATCACGTCGATAAAGGGCAGCGCCTCCGGAGCAAGGGGCATCGCATGAAAGCGCTTGGGCCCGATAAACGAAAGGGGCGATGCCCGGTCGGAGAAAACAGGGTCCGTCAGGACAAAGCGCCCGTCCAGACGAAAGAGCAGCGTCGAGTGCCCCAGGCGCACGACGGAGCCTTCGGGCATCTGCATCAGGTCATCGGTGCTCAGTTTTTTTACCGGGATCGTCCCGTCCTCCGGAACGGCCCCGTCGATTTTTTTGACAAAGACCTGCCACATGATAGAAATCATGTCGCCGACGCCCATTTTCTGATCGTCCATCTTGCTTTCAAAAACGCCGTCGTGATAAAACGACGCACTAAACCGCGGGGTGATTTTTTTGTCGGCGCATCCGCCCATGAAAACTCCTAGTAAACAAAGCGCCAAAACGGCTTTTTTATTCCGTATCAAGCATCTGCCCTCTCAATTTTTCTGCTCAGGGATTTTATCTGAACTCCCTTTCACCGTACGGATTCCGATATGGTATCAGCCCCGATAAACCGGGAAGACGCTGGCATCACCGTAATTTTCAATTTTCTTCATGACATCCAAGGCCTTCATATCGTCATCCGAGATCACGAAATCCAGAGCCGCGTTGTTTTCCATGTGCTTGGGATTGGCGGTTTTTGGCAGGGGGAGAAGCCCATGCTGCAGCGTATAGCGGATGCAAAGCTGCGCCAGGGAGACACCATACCGCCCGGCCATCTCGACCAGTGCCTGGTTTTTGAAGAGTTCGCCGTGCCCCATGGGGGAGTAGGCCTCGACCATCATGCCCACACCTTTGGAGTAGTCGATCAGTTCCGTCGGCATATTGGTCACGTGGGCCAGCACCTGGTTGACCATGGGTTTGACCGTGCAGGATGCCAGCAGGTTGTCAATATCCTCTTTTTGGAAGTTGGAGATACCGATGGCACGGATTTTTCCGGCCTTATGGGCATCTTCCATGGCACACCAGGCGGCTTTGTTCCCCTCAAAAAAACGGTCGCTGCTGCCAAAATGCGCCCACGGCCAGGGGCTGTGGATCAGCATCAGATCCAGATACTCCAAGCCCATCGCTTTCAGCGACCCGTCGATGGCCCGGGCGGCTTCGTCATAGGATTTAATCTCCGCCGCCAGCTTGGTGGTCACAAAGAGTTCCTCCCGTTTCACTCCACAACTGCGGACACCCTCGCCCACCCCTTTTTCATTGCCATAAGCCTGGGCCGTATCAATGTGGCGGTATCCCAGTTTCACCGCTTCCTTAACCGCCTGTGCGGCAACGCCATCGTCGATCATCCAGGTTCCAAGCCCCAGCTTGGGAACGGTTACGCCGTTATAGAGTGTGTAGGTTTCTTGTGCAATCATCGGTTGCTCCTTATCCATTAGTTTGTTGTTTCGATTATCACCGTTCCGGAGAGCGAGCCGATGTGCTCTGCTCCCAAGACGGCTTTGCCCAGCTCATA
The DNA here is from genome assembly GCA_003250175.1 of Helicobacteraceae bacterium. Lineage (GTDB taxonomy): Bacteria > Campylobacterota > Campylobacteria > Campylobacterales > SZUA-545 > SZUA-545. Next base: position 1,076 of record QKHD01000276.1, on the reverse strand, counting down.
CAGCCCGCTGGCCGAGCCGAAATCACGGTAGAACATGACCACGTCGCCCCAGGGGGCGTAATAGGCCAACGTTCCCGCTTTGGCATGGGCTGCCGGGGTGTTTTGGGTGGCCAGTTTTTTTGGCGGATAAAAGATTTTCTCGTCATTACTGTAGTTTTTGACCTCGATCTGTATGGGCAGCTGAGCATAGAGCTCCTGGGCTGCCGTAGAGTGGTTGAGTTCAAAAAGGATGGTTTTTCCGTTTGCCTGAACGCTGATACGCATGGCTTGTCTCCTTTGTTTGATGATCGACAATACTGCGTCGGCCCGCTGGGCCTCTTCATGTCCGACCTTCGCCCGCAACACGGCGACAAAGGCCTCCATCTGCTTCATATCCAACCCGGTGTTCATGGCCGCACCCAGGTGAAAGCCCAGCTGCCCTTCGGTGCCGGAAAGTGCCGCCAGCGCAGCAATCGTTGCCAGCTCGCGGCTTTGATGATCCAGCACGTCCCGGGCAAAAATATCCGCAAAGAGGTGCTCTTTGAGATAGACATCCATCACCGGGGTAAAGAGCTGATAGCCCTGCGCCGGAGGCTCCTCGCTCCAGCCGGCCAGACTCTGCCGCACTTTGGCACCGTAGGCGTTTTTATCCATCGTTTCGGGCAGGGGCGAAGCCTCTTCGCCGTAATAATCCTGCAGACCCTTCTCTTCCCGCTCTTTCATCACCGCCATAAAGGTGTGAATCGCATTCAGGCTCCGGGGAAACCCGGCATAGGCGTAGAGCTGGATCATGATCTCCTTGATCTCATTGACACTCAGCCCCGCCTCGAGCCCCGCATGAAGGGCCGGAGCCAGTTTTTTCAAATCACCGTTGGCCGTAAAGGCCGCAATGGGAATCATCGCCTGCGATCTGGCATCCAGTGCCGAAGCATCCCTCGGGATCGGTGCCTCGGCGGCAAATGCACAAGTAGCGTGAAGGGCTGAAAACAAAAAGGCCATTAATGTGGATCGCATCGTCGTTATCCTTTGGCCGCCAAGGTGCGGTAATAGTCATCGCTGACGGGCTCCAGCCACTCGTTGGCGGTTTCCGTTCCCGG
>QKHD01000025.1 GCA_003250175.1 Helicobacteraceae bacterium | reverse complement strand
AACGGTGCGGTCGAAATCGCCAAGGCGGTCAGCCAGGCGCTTAATACGCCCATTAACGACCTGCCCGTCTCCATCGTGCTCAGCTGGATGGAACAAAAAGCCGTCATCATTCTGCTGGCGCTGTTTAGCCTGGGCGTGCAAAACATCTACCTCGGCCCCAAACCGCCCCAGTTCGTCAACGACGACATCTTCAACTTCCTGGCGGAGAACTTCAACCTCCATCTGACGGGAAATGCCAAGGAAGATTTGGCACAATTACTCATCAATCCGGCGGCCTGAGCCTCCGGAATCACAAAGGATTATCATGCGCGCGTTTCTTCTTCTAGTTTCCTTTACGGCCCTGCTCTTTGCGGAGGTCTCCGGAGAGCAGGTTTTTGACGCCAAGTGTGCCTCGTGCCACGTCAAGTCGATCTCCCGTGCCGAGACCTTTAAAATGCTGGACAAACTCAAGGCCCCGCCCATGGTGGAAGTGGCCAACCAGCTTAAGAGCCACATTATCATCAAAGGCGACGACGAAGACCTCCACCGCGCCGTGGTGATCGCCTTTGTCAAACACTACATCGAGAATCCGGACATCATGATCAGCTTCTGCAACCCCGGCGCGCTGGATCGTTTCGGCACCATGCCCTCTCAAAAAGGAAAGCTGAGCGAAGAGGAAAAGCAGGCCGTGGCGGAGTGGCTCTATGATTTTTATGAAGGCAAGCGGTTCGAGTAACCGAACCCCTACCGTGGTATCCGAAGGGTAAAACGGGCCCCGCCCTCTACGTTGGCAACATCGATGCGGCCATTGAGTTTCTCTACGATGAGCCGGGACATATAAAGCCCGGTTCCCGTTCCCTTCCCCTCCGGCTTGGTGGTTACGTTGGCATCAAAAACGCGGTCGATCACCGCTTCGGGGATACCCCCCGCATTATCCTGCACACTAATCAGCACCTCATCCGGCTGCTCTTCCGCTTTTACCGTGATGGTGCAGGGCGTGATTTTGTTTTCCACAAAGGCGTCTTTGGCATTGTTAAAGAGATTGATGAAGATGTGTTTAAACTCATTTTCCACGCCCATGATCTTGACTTTGTTGTCATCTGCTAGTGCGATCTCGATCATGTATTTGTGCAGGTCGTCTTTCATCAGCTCCATTACCGAATGAATCATTCCCCCCAATTCAAAGGATTGAACACTCTTATTTGGGGAGAGGAAGGTTCGAAACTCCCGCAGGGTTGAGGCGAGATGATTAATCTGTACCTGCATATCGCTTTGATAGTTCCGGATATAGGTCTCGTCAATCAGTTGATCCTGGTAGTCCATTTCCAGGGTGCTGATATAGGCGCTGATCACCTGGATCGGCTGCATCCACTGGTGTGCCACCGCACCGATCATCTCCCCCATGGCTGCCAGTTTGGACTGTTGGAAGAGCTGCTGTTCCCTCTCCTGACGCTTGGCAATCTCCTCTTCCACCCGCTGCTCCAGCTGGTGTCGGTAGCTGCTCAGCTCCAGACGGTTGTTGATCCGGGCGCGCAGCTCCTTGGGTTTGAAAGGCTTGCTGATGTAGTCATCGCCCCCCGCTTCGTAGGACTCTTCGATGGTCGCCTCGTCATTTTTCGCCGTCAGAAAGATGACCGGAATCGCCTGGGTCGCCTCATCTTGACGCAGTTTCCGGCACACGTCCAGGCCGCTCATTCCCGGCATCATAATATCCAGAAGAATCAGATCCACCGCCTCCTTGGCCGCAATCTCCAGGGCCTCGGGGCCACTTAACACCGCCAGCAGGTCATACTCTCCGGAGAGCAGCCCCACCAGGATATCGATATTGGTAGGATTGTCATCCACAATCAGTAGGGTCGGTTTGTTTGACAGGCTCATGGACGTAGTTCCTTTAAGGCTTCGGCGTACTGATAGCCCTCCACCAGCGGCTTGACACGATCAAACAGGGCTTTGTCCGACCCCTCCAGACGACAGGCCTTGAGGCGGTTGATCGCCCGGCGGCAAGGCTCGGGGCGGCGGCTTTGCAGGGCTGTTTCCAACTCCTCAAAGAACTGTCTGATCTCTGCTGAGGTATTGGTCTCACACGGCTCTTCCCCCGCCTCTTCCAGATGGTGCAGATAGGCATCAATCGCATGGTGTGTGCGTTCGATCAGGGCCTTGATCTCCCCGGAGAGGGCCGCGGGGTTTTCCTTTTCAAAGGCGACAACCGCATCATAAAGGTGCATCGCCCCGATTCCGGAGCTGAGCCCTTTGAGGGTGTGCAGCATGCGGGCAAAGGTCTCTTGATCGGTATTTTCAAAAGCCTGGGCGGTGTATGTCTGTCTGACGTCACGAAGAACTTTGTTATAAATCTTGGCTTCACCGGCCATGTTTTTCAGCCCCCTAGCCGTATCCAGCAAGATCACCTCGTCTCCATGGCTTTCCGAGATTTCCGCTGCCTGGGCGACGGTGTCCTCATTGAGGAGGAACCGGAACAGCGTCGCATAGAGACGTTCGACATCGATGGGTTTGTTGAGATGGGCGTTCATCCCGGCCTGACGGGCCGTCTCCATGTCCTTGGCCAGGGCGTTGGCGCTAAGCGCGATGATCGGTGTCTTCGTGTCGCGGGTCCGGATCATGCGGGTCGCTTCGTAGCCGTCCATAACCGGCATCTGAATATCCATCAGGATCAGCTCATAGGCCCCCTGCTCCGCCATTTCGACGGCGATCTGCCCGTTGGGAGCATGGTCGATAATCAGGCCGCTGTTTTCCAGCAGCCCTTCGACGATCTCCCTATTGGTCTGGCTGTCTTCCACCAGCAGCACCCGGAAACCTTCCAGTTTATACAGCGATTCGCCCAGCGCTCCGGCGTAACTTTTCCGCTTGGCAACCTGCACCGTCTTTCCGGAGAAGATCATGCTCAGAATATCGTTGAGCGTCGAGGGGTTGACCGGTTTTTGCAGGAAGATATCGATTCCGGCCTCTTTTGCCTCCCTGACAATCGCCTCCTGTCGGTAACTGCTCACCATGATGATGGTGGGGGGCTTCATGTCCTTGGGGCACTCTTTTTGAATACGTTTGGCCGTCTCGATACCATCCAGACCCGGCATATTCCAGTCCATCAAAATCGTATCGAAGCCGTTTTTGCAGCCATTGAGCAGTTGCAGGGCGGCCAGTCCGGTTTCCACTCCGGTAACATTGACGCCAAAACGCTGCAGCAAGCCGCCGAGTATCTTCTGCCAGCTGCTGTTGTCATCCACCACCAGCACCCGTTTGTCTTCAAAAAGGCGGTAGGCGGGGGTCGTGTTGGCCGGGGATTCCATCCGGATTTCGAAGATAAAGCTGCTTCCCTTGCCCAGGCTGCTCTCGACCCAGATGATTCCCTCCATGAGCTCCACCAGCTGCTTGCAGATCGCCAGCCCCAAGCCGGTGCCGCCATATTTGCGCGTCGTGCTTCCGTCGGCTTGCGAGAAGGACTCAAACAATCGGGCCTGCTGGGTTTCACTCAGACCGATGCCCGTATCCTGAACCTCAAAGCGCAGCCGATCGTGATCGACCCGGTCGATGAAGAGGGCGACCTCCCCAGTTTCCGTAAACTTCACGGCATTGCTGAGCAGGTTGGTCAAAATCTGCGACAATCGCAGCGAATCGCCGTGGCACATTCGCCCGACCCGTTCGTCGTAACCCACGATGAGCTCCAGGCC
>QKHD01000221.1 GCA_003250175.1 Helicobacteraceae bacterium | reverse complement strand
TTTGGTTTTACGCAGCAGAATCTGCATGGTGCGCGTCACCTCTTCGTCCCGGCCGATCACCGGATCGATGGTGCCCTCCTTGGCCTTGGCCGTCAGGTCGATGCCGTATTTGTTGAGCGCTTCGGAAGTCTCCTCCGCGTTTTTCGAATCCACGCTGCGACCGCCGCGCATCGCCTTGAGGGTCTTGTGCAGCTCTTTGATGTCCAGATATTTGCCCAGAATCTCTTTTAAGATGCCGCTGTCGCTGTTGGCTTCCAGCCAGGCGTCGACGGCAATGTACTGGTCACCGTTTTTGGTGGCCAGCCCTTCGGCACGCTGGAGCGAATCCCCCATGGCACGGGAGAGGCGCAGGCTCTCTTTTTTAAGGTTGGAGGCCGTGGGGAGCTTGGCGGCGGCGCTTTTAACCTCCAGCTCCAAAGCCGCCTTGTCAATATTCATTTTGTTCAGGGCCTGATTAAGGATGGAGTTGGTTGAAGTCACCAGACTCCAGAAAAAGTGGATCGGTTCTATTTCCTGATTTTTATTGTACAGAGCCAGAGACGCCGCAGATTCGATCGTCTCGGTCATCTGGTTGGTGAGTTTTTCCATGAGTTCCATTGTGAACACCTCCGATTGATATTGAAAGCATTATATACCTTTAGTCATTTCATGTCAAGTTTTCTTAGCTTGATTTTTCATACCCTGCCGTTGACGCTCCGGAGCCGCTCATTTGGAATGGTTGTTTATTTAGAAACTTTTAAGTAGAATAGTCCATTTAAAATCGGACACAAAGAGAGCCTATTATGAAAAAGAGCCGTATCGTGCTAATCAGCTTTTTCGTTTCGTTGATCGTCTCCAGTACGCTGGTGGTCACCTCCCTCCAGGCAAAGAGCGGTGAAGACAAGACGGCACGTATCGAAGCTATGAAAAAACTCTCAGCAGTTATCAATAAAATCGAAGATGAATATGTGGACCAACTGAGCGCCGACGAGATCGTCAAAAAGGCCATGAACGGTCTGCTCACCAACCTCGACGCCCACTCCAGCTATTTGGACAAAAAACAGTTTAAAGAGATGAACATCAAAACCAGCGGTGAGTTCGGCGGGCTCGGCATCACCGTGGGTATGCGCGACGGTGCCATCACGGTCATCGCCCCCATCGAAGACACCCCGGCCGACGAAGCGGGAATCGAAGCGGGCGATATTATTCTTAAAATCGACGACAAATCGACCCTGGGCATGACCTTGGATGAAGCGGTCTCTCTGATGCGGGGCAAACCGAAAACCGATATTTTGCTGACCATCGTCCGCAAGAACGAAAACAAACCTCTGGTCAAAAAGATCACCCGGGACATTATCAAGATCGACTCCGTCTATGCCAAACTTTTCCAGGACGACCTGCTCTATGTCCGGATCAAGAGCTTTGACAAAAACGTCGAATCTGCCATTAAAAAAGCGATCCAAAAACATGAAAAACAGGTCAAGGGTATCCTGATCGACCTGCGCAACAACCCCGGCGGGCTTTTGGACCAGGCGATTAAAACCGTCGATTTATTCGTGGACAAAGGGGTGATCGTCTCCCAAAAAGGCCGCAACGAAGAGGAGAACATGGACTACCGTGCCTCCACCTCCGGAACCTACAAACAATACCCCATCGTCGTGCTGGTAAACGGCGGCAGCGCCAGTGCCAGCGAAATCGTGAGCGGCTCTCTGCAAGATCACAAACGCGCCGTTATCGTGGGTGAAAAGACCTTCGGCAAAGGGAGCGTCCAGGTGATCGTTCCTATCACCCAGGACGAAGCGATCCGCCTCACCGTAGCCCGCTACTACCTGCCCAGCGGCCGCACCATTCAGGCTGTGGGCGTTGATCCGGACATCGAGGTAAAACAGGCCAAGATCGAAGAGCTTGACGATGAATTCGCCATCAAAGAAGCGGAGCTGCAAAAGCACCTGGAAGCGGAACTGCAAAAGATCGACGGCAGCGGCAAAGCCAAGCCACAGCCTAAAAAATCTCTCAGTGACGAAGAGGTTCTCACCGGCGACGATATCCGTAAAGACTACCAGCTGCGCAGCGCCATGAGCATCCTGCGCGCGCTGGTGATCGTAAAATAACAACTCAACTTTATTAAAGGGACCAAATGGAAAAGAAAACACTTCTTTATGAAGGGAAGGCAAAGAAGCTCTTTACAACCGAGGATGAGAACCTGCTCATCTCCGAGTTTAAGGATGATCTGACAGCGTTCAACGGTTTGAAGAAATCAAGCGAAGCGGGCAAAGGTGCCCTCAACAACAAGATTTCCACCGAACTCTTCAAGCTTCTGGAGAGCAAAGGGATCCCCACCCACTTTGTTCAGATGCTGGATGACAACCACATGCTTCATAAAAAAGTCGACGTGATCCTGATTGAGGTTATCGTCCGCAACATCGCCACGGGAAGCCTGAGCAAAAACCTCGGCATCGAAGACGGCAAGGTTCTTCCCTTTACCCTGGTCGAGTTTGACTACAAAAACGACGCCCTGGGTGACCCCAAACTGAACGATCAGCACGCCCTGATCCTGGGTCTGGTGGAGTACCAGGACGAGCTGGACAAGCTGCGCCGTATGGCCCGCCAGATCAACGATATCCTCAAGCCTTACTTCGCCGACAAGGGTCTGAAACTGGTCGATTTCAAACTGGAATTCGGCAAGGACAAAGACGGCAACATTATTCTCGCCGACGAGATCAGCCCGGACAACTGCCGTTTCTGGGACATGGCAACGGGTGAAAAAATGGATAAAGACCGATTCCGACAGGGAATGGGCGGCCTGAAAGTGGCCTATGAAGAGGTACTCAAAAGAATTCTAGGAGAAACGAAGTGAAAGTAAAAGTAAATGTCTATCTGAAAACCGGTATTCTGGATCCCCAGGGCAAAGCGGTCCACCACGCCCTGGACGTCCTTGGTTTTGCCGGTCTTAAAGACGTGCGCATCGGCAAGCAGATCGTTCTTGATCTGGACGTCGCCAGCGAAGAAGCGGCCAAAGCGGAAGCGACCGAGATGGCTAAAAAACTTCTGGTCAACCAGGTGACGGAAGAGTTTGATATCGAGATCGTGCGATGAACGTTGCCATCATCCAATCCCCCGGAACCAACTGCGAACGGGATACGGAGTTTGCCTTTAACAAACTCGGATGCAAAAGCACCATCGTATGGCACAGCGAAACCTCCCTCCCGGCCAAAACCGACCTCGTCGTCGTAGCCGGAGGTTTCTCCTACGGTGATTATCTCCGCAGCGGTGCCATCGCCCAATTCTCCCCTGTCATGCAGGCCGTTCGCGCCTATGCGGAAAAGGGTGGTATGGTTCTGGGTATCTGCAACGGTTTTCAGATTCTGCTGGAAATGGGTCTGCTTCCCGGTGCCATGCGCCGCAACCAGGGGCTTCACTTCATCAGCAAATACCACCACCTCAAAGTGGTCAGCACCAACAACACCTTTCTGGGAAAAATGAATGTGGATGACATCGTCAATATCCCGATCGCCCACGCCGAAGGCAACTACTACATCGATGCGGCGGGTCTGAAGTCTCTTTATGACAACGACCAGGTTCTGCTGCAGTACTGCGACGCCGAGGGGCACATCAGTAACCCCAACGGCTCCATTGATGCCATTGCCGGTATCTGCAACAAAAACAAAAACGTCTTTGGCCTCATGCCCCACCCGGAGCGTGCCGTTGATACGAAAGTTCTCGCCACCGACGGCGCGAAAATGCTCAAAGGGTTCCTCTAAACCGTGATGCGTGGTCTGCTGATCTGGCTTACCGCCCTGCTGGTTCTTTGGGGGGAGTCCTCCCCCCTCGCTTCCGATCATAATGAAAGCGATGTTAACGCCAGCGCTCCCCATGAACGCCTCATCTTTACCAAAAACCTCGAGCTTCCAGAGACCGTTTACAAAAATCAGATTGTTCTGGTGCATATCGACGCCATCATCGCCGAAGATATCTTTGATACGATCAACACGGAGTTTCTTGATTTTTACGGGATTGAAGTCCTGACCGACAAACCGGTCTGGTATCTCAAGGAGCTTAATACCTTCACCCTGAGCTACTATATCAAAATCACCGCCAACTACTTTAAACTGCCCGATCTGGGCATCAGTGTCACCCTGGACGGTCGCGTGCTTGACCGCATCGTCGAACCCGGCACCAAACTCCGCGCCAAAGACGTCAAGGACAACGACCACTACTCCGGTGTCGTCGCCAACACCCTGAAGCTGACCAACCACAAGATTGACAAATACGACGATGAAAACAATATTTTTGTCCTCGAACTCGAAGGCGAGTCGGCCAACCTGGAAGCCTTCTCCCTACCCTTTGTCACCGAAGAGGGATTGGATTGGGTCAAGTCCGAAGTTCCCCACAGCAAGGCCTTTTACTACGGGATTCTGCCCAACAAGACCGAGCGGATTTTCTTCAATTACTTCCAGCCCGAAACCGGAAACTTTCAGCGTATCGACGTGGTCTTCGACTTCTCAAAATTTGGTCAGAAAACCAGCACTCAAATCGAGATCAACCCCAATAAAAAGAGCTTCCCCTACCTCAAGGTAATGCTGCTGGTTGCCTTGATCCTGCTCTTTGCCATGCTCTATTTCTGGCGACGCCATTACGGTTATCTGGTGGTTGCCCTCATCATCGCCGCCTGGACGGTCTATGATCTTCGGGATAAAACGGTCCGTATCAAACCCGGTTCCGCCGTCTACCTGCTGCCGACTAAAAACTCCTCCGTCTTCTTCGAAACCGACCGAGTCGTCGAGACGGAGATGATTAAGAAACGCCACGGCTATTACAAAATTCTCCTGCCCGATAACACCATCGGCTGGGTAAAGGAAGAGAATGCTTTCTAAAATCAACCTCTACTGGCAATATTTTCTCGGTTTTACCTCCATCTCGATCGTCATTATCCTGATGTATATTTTCCCAAAGAAAAACCGGGCCATCCGCAAAGCCTGGGGTAAATACCAGGTCGCCGCCATGGGCGGCAAACTCCAGGTCGAGGGGGCTCCGGATTCGGATACGCAGCTTTTTATCCTCAACCACCGCAGTATGCTGGATATTATCGCCCTGGAAGGGATCATGCCATCGGACACCTGCTGGGTCGCCAAGCAGGAAATCACCGATATCCCCTGGTTTGGACGCATCAACGACGTGCCCAAGATGATCTCCATCGACCGCCAGGACAAACAGGGCCTTATCAAACTGCTCAAAGAGACCAAAGAGCGGCTGGATGACGGGCGGGTCATTATGATCTTCCCCGAAGGAACCCGCAGCAAGGGGAACAAACTCCTTCCCTTTAAATCCGGAACGCAGATGATCGTGGAGAAATACGGACTCAAGGTCCAGCCCATCGTGCTTTATGGCACCGATCACGTACTGGACACCCAGGTAGGAAAAGTCAACGGCGGTAACGTCTACATCCGTTTTATGGAGAGCTTTACTCCGGAGCGCAAAACGCCCTGGCTGGAGGAGGCCCGCGAGAAAATGCAGGCCGTATACGACGAACTCGCTACGCGCCCACTCTGATAATCTTGTCACTGGCCCATCGGGCCAGGTCCTCATCGTGGGTAATCAGCAAGATACCCACCCGATCCAGAAACTTCATCAAGAGCTTCATCACCTGCAGCTGAATAATATTATCCAGCGCCGAGGTCGGTTCATCCGCCAAAATCACATCCGGTTTCATCAACAGTGCCCGCAAAATAGAGCAGCGCTGCAGCTGACCGCCGCTAAGCTCAAAGGGGCGTTTTTCCAGCAGGGCTGCGTCCAGCTCCAAAATCTTCAGATACTCCGCCATCTCGCGCACATCGGCCACATCCTCAATCTGATTGCGAATCGTGTAGCTGTGGTGAAAGGAGGTGTAGGGGTCCTGGTAGACCTGGGCAATCCGCCCGGTGGCAATGCTGCCTTTGAGGGGCTTGAGCTCGCCGCTGATCAGATCAAAGAGCGTGCTTTTTCCCGCTCCGCTGGGCCCGACCACGGCACACACCTCCCCACGGTTCAGTTCCAGGGAAAAGTCCTTAAAAAGCAGATGTTTACGGCTGTAGCCGAAATCCATCTCCCGGATGCTGATCAATGGCGGTGGGGTGCTCATTTTTTCTCTTCGGCCGCTTTTTTATCGACATCGCTGAGAATATCCGAACCCTTGGCCCAGTTGTCGCGGCTGACTTCGTCAAAAACAATATAGCAGCTGGGTTTGGGCTTGCCCGCCACCTTGAGCATGGTTTCGCTGAATGCGTCGGCAATCTCCCGTTTTTGATCCATGGACAGCGCACCCGCTACCCGTACACTGATGTATGGCATTATCACTCCTGAAAAAATATTTTCTCATTATAACAATAGTTTGCCAACCGGAGAAATCCCCGAACTTTCATTTTTCTTTCACCTTTTTGCGCTAGGATGAAAGAAGTCAAGGAGGCTATCATGCATGATCACTCCCACCATATCACCCTGTTTCGCAACCGCTTCTATCTCTCGCTGATTCTTACCCTGCCGATTTTTTTCTTCTCCCCCATGGTCCGGAGCTGGTTGGGGCTGGAGGCGGAGGTACCTTTCCAAACCGCTCTGCTGCCCTTGCTGGCTACAGTCATCTACCTCTATGGGGGGTGGCCCTTCCTGACGGGACTGCTACACGAACTGAGGATGCGTATGCCTGGCATGATGACGTTAATCGCCATGGCCATCAGCGTCGCCTACTTCTACTCCCTTTTTGCCCTGCTGGCCGGGGAAGGCAAGAGCTTCTTCTGGGAGCTGGCCAGCCTGATCGTCATCATGCTGTTGGGGCACTGGATCGAAGCCAAAAGTGTCATGGGTGCCTCCCATGCCCTGGAGGACCTGGCCCGGCTCATCCCCGCCACCGCCCACCGCCTGAATGAACAAAACGAAACGGAAGACATCCCCACGGACAAACTTCAAAAAAACGACCGCATCCTGATTCGACCCGGTGAAAAAATTCCCGCCGACGGTACGGTTCTCTCCGGAGCGTCGGGGGTCAATGAATCCCTGATTACCGGAGAATCCGCCGCCGTCAGAAAACATGCGGGCGATGCCGTTATCGGCGGTTCGGTCAACGGCGAGGGCAGCCTGAGCGTCCGGGTGGGAAAAACCGGCAAAGAGAGCTATCTCTCCCAGGTTGGCGATATGGTCAAGGAAGCACAGAAGCGCCACAGCCGCACCCAGGATTTTGCCAACCGCGCCGCAGCCTGGCTCTTTTATGCCGCCTCGCTGGCGGGGGCTGTCACCTTCGCCGTCTGGTACGCCATCTCCGGAGCCGACGAAGCCCTTGAGCGGACGGTAACGGTGCTCATTATCGCCTGCCCCCACGCCCTGGGGCTGGCGATTCCCCTGGTCATTGCCCTCTCCACCGCACTTAGCGCCAAAAACGGTATCCTCATCCGAGACCGCCGCGCCTTTGAAGCCGCCAGAAACCTGGATGCCGCCGTCTTCGACAAAACCGGCACCTTGACAGAAGGGCACTTCGGCGTCAGGGACATCATTGTTTTCGAGACCGACGAAAACAACCTTCTGACCAAGAGCGCCGCCGTGGAGATTCATGCCGAACACCCCATCGCCGCCGCCATTGTGAAAAAGGCCCGGGATGCGAAGATCACTCTCCCCCAGGCAGAGGCGTTCACCGCCCTCTCCGGAGAAGGGGTCAAAGCTAGGGTCGATGGCGCCTGGTTCTATCTGGGTGGCGCCGAGTTCATGCACACCCTGGGGCATACGATCCGCGAAGAAAAACTGCAGCATACGGAGGCCTCGGACACCCTCATCTATGCCGCCACGGAGCATACCATTCTGGGGGCCTTCACCCTGGCAGATACGATCAAGGAGGATGCCCGCTCAGCCCTGGAGACCCTCAAGGCCATGGGACTGGAAACCTACCTTATCACCGGCGACAGCGAATCCGCCGCCCAAGCGGTGGCACAAGCCCTTCCCATCGACCATGTCCACGCCCAGGTGCTGCCAGCGGATAAGGCCGAATACATCCGGAGAATCAAAGAGCACCGTCAGCACGTCGCCATGATCGGAGACGGGATCAACGATGCCCCGGCCCTGGCGGAAGCGGACGTGGGTATCGCCGTGGGGGCCGGTACGGACGTCGCCATCGAAAGTGCCGGACTGATCCTGGTAAAAAACCGTCTAAGTGATGTTCCCCGGGCGATCCGTTTTGCCCGGGCCACCTACCGTAAAATGGTACAAAACCTCTGGTGGGCCGCGGGGTACAATATTCTGGCCATCCCTCTGGCGGCTGGGGTTCTCGCGCCGGTGGGCATTGTCGTCAACCCCGCCGTGGGCGCGGTGATGATGAGCCTGAGTACGGTCATCGTAGCCCTCAATACCCAGTTGCTGCGTCGTCAACTGACCTAGTCTTTTCAGAGCTTTGTTGACACAGCAGTCACTTTCAAAAGATAAGATGAGCATATATTACTAAAAGACAGGCCCTTGTTCAGACGTATACTCCTTGTGATCTTCTCCTTACCGCTTCTGCTGACCGCCCATGAAAATGAACCGGTGGTGATTCAGATGCAGTGGAAACACCAGTTCGAATACGCCGGTTTCTACGCCGCAATCGAAAAAGGTTTTTACCGTGACGCCGGACTTGAGGTCTCCCTGCGCGAATACGAGCCCGGTATGGATATTACGGAGGAGGTTCTCTCCGGACGGGCCGAATACGGCCTGCACTACTCCAGCCTTTTGGCCGAATACCTTAGCGGCAAGCCCGTCGTCATGCTGGCCAATATCTTCAAGCACCCGGCCCTGGTTTTGGTGGCTCAACCCGACATCATCGTCCCCAGCGACCTCAAGGGCAAACGGGTCATGGCCAACGAGCAGGAGATACTGAGCTCCCCCATTGCCGGCATGCTGAGCGAATTCAACATCCATCCGGAGGACCTGCGGCTGGTCAAACCGAGCTTCAATCTCGAAGATTTCACGGAAAAACGGGTCGACGCCATGACCGTCTTTATCACCAACGAAATCCATGAGCTAAACCGGCACAAAGTCCGTTACACCATCCTCAACCCCTCCAGCTACAACTCACAGTTTTATGATGTCAACCTCTTCACCTCAAAACAGGAGGTGGAGGCCCATCATGAACGGGTCGACGCCATGACCGAAGCGACGCTCAAAGGGTGGGAATACGCCCTGGAACACCCCGAAGAGATTATCGATCTGATCTTAAAAAAGTACAACTCCCAGCACAAAAGCCGCGAAGCTTTAGAGTTTGAGGCGCGTATGACCCGCCAGCTGATTCTTCCCGAACTCTACCCCTTGGGCAGCATCGACGAAAAGATCCTGCGCTCCATGGCCAAAAACTATGAGGCCCTGGGCCTCGCCGCCCCCAACGGCATGCACAACTATGCCGACTTTGTCCACCGTACGGATAATCGTGCCGTTCATCTGAGCATCAACGAACACCGTCATCTGGAAGAAAAGGGCAAGCTCACCCTCTGCGTCGATCCGGAGTGGATGCCCTACGAAAAACTGGAAAACGGCCGCCACATCGGGATTATCGCCGATCTTTTCGGACTGATCCAGGCCCAGTTGCAAATTCCCATCGAGGTCGTACCCAGCCGCTCATGGAGCGAATCCCTTGCCCTGGCCAAATCACGAAAATGTGACATCGTCTCCATGCTGATGGCCACTCCGGAGCGTTCGGCGTTTCTGGACTTTACCCAGCCCTTTTTTACTGTGCCCTCCGTTATTGCCACCCGCACCGAACAGCTCTTTATCAATGAGATCGAAGAGATCCTCGACCGCCCCCTGGGCATTGTCCGGGGCTATGCCGACGTGGAGCTGCTACGGCTGCGCTACCCCGCCATTCACATCACCGAGGTGGAAAATCTTCGTCAGGGGCTTGACAAAGTCGTCTCCGGAGAGCTTTTCGGCATGATCGACGCCCTCCACCCCCTGGCCTATCTCATTCAGCGTGAATATGCCGGAGAGCTGAAAATCTCCGGCAAGCTGGAAGACCGCCAGGCCCACGCCATCGGGGTGCGCAAGGATGACCCGTTGTTGCTGAACATCATGAACAAAGCCCTGGCTTCTATCCCCGAAAGCCGCCGCCAGGAGGCGGTCAACCGCTGGGTCTCCGTCACCTACGACAAGGGCTTTGATTACAGCCTGCTCTGGAAGATTTTGGCCGTGGTTTTGGCACTGGGTGCCCTGCTGCTGCACCGCCAGTGGACGCTAAGCCGCTACAACCAATCGCTTAAAGCCGACGTCGCCAGACAAGTCGAAGAGCTGCGTAAGAAAGACGACGTCATGCTGCGCAACGCCCAGATGGCGGTTATGGGCGAGATGATCGGGATCATCGCCCACCAGATGAAGCAGCCCGTCACCTCCCTCTCCCTCAATATTCAGGACGTGGGCGAGGCCTATGACCACGGCGAATTGAATAAAACCTACATCCAAAGCTTTATCGCCCGGGCCATGACACAGATCGATTTCATGACCCACACCATCGAAGAGCTGCGCAACTACTTCCGCCCCGGAAAAAATCGCAAGAGTTTTGATCTGAAACAACTGGTGGAAAAATCGACCCTGCTCCTGGAAAAACAGTATGCCAAACACGGCATCGCCCTCCACACGGACTGCGATGCCTGCACCGTCAGCGGGATCGAAACGGAACTGATGCAGGTGGTGCTGAATATCGCCAACAATGCCAAGGAAGCCCTGGTTAGCAAAGCGGTCCCGGCGCCCCGTATCACCGTCGCCTGCCGCAGCAATCCGGCAACCCAGTCGGCGGTCGTCACCATCGAAGACAACGCGGGCGGGATCGATCCGGCCATCATGGGGCGGATTTTTGACTCCTATTTCAGTACCAAGGGAGAAGAGGGAACGGGAATCGGTCTGTATATGTCCAAGAAGATTATCGAAGAGAGTTTCGGCGGCACCATCACCGCCGTCAATGGCAAGGAGGGGGCGCGTTTTGTCATCACCCTCCGTGCGGCCTGCCCTATTCCGGAGTGATCACCGCGTAATTGCCCGTGGCGAAGGCGATCAGTTTTTGCGCCGCGTCGGTCATCCGGATCTCCACGAAGGCCTTGGAGCGTCCCGGTTTGACCACCCGCGCTTCACAGACGAGCTGGCTCCCCATTGCCGGTTTGAGGTAGTCAATATTAATCTGCATCGTCACGCTGGTCTGTCCCTCATTGAGTAGGGTCATGGCCGCATACCAGCCCGTATTGTCCAGCAGTGTCGAAATCACCCCGCCGTGAACAAAACCCAGGTGTTGCAAATGGTACTCCTGCACCGCCAGCTCCACCCTCGCATACCCTTCAGACGCCTCGGCAAGCCGCGCGCCCACGTGTTCCAAAAAGGGAAATTTAATATCGTGCATCGAAAATCCTTCCAACAAAAGGCCAAAATCATAGCAAAAAATTCCCGAATTTTTAAGAATGGTTTCAGCCCATTATCGTTATATTTTTATAGATATAACGAAACAAACATTTTTCACGCCAGCCTGAGAGCATGGGTTCCTAGCGTCTCCTTAATTGAAGCCTACCCGCTCCTTATCAGGCCTTATTGATGCTCTTTCCTTACTTGTCATGTCTAAGGCCCCATGTATACCTCTGCTGCTTGGGGTGACGGCTGGCTTGAAGAGTGTTTGTGTTATCGTTACCCCACTTTGCTTTCTGGATGAACCCTATGATACGCATCTCCGACTCTACGCTTCGCCACTGGCTGGACGAAGACGTCTACAACGGCGACCTCACCACCTCACTGCTGGGTATCGGCTCCCATAAGGGCGAGCTTCTTTTTACCACTCGCCACGCCACCGTACTCTGCGGCTGTGAAGAGGTGGTGCGTATCGCCCAGATGGAGGGGCTGCAGGTCGTCCACACCACCCCCTCCGGACGGATGCTCGGTGCCAAGGAGGAGTTTCTGGCCATCACCGGAAACGTCGCGGCCCTGCACCGCATCTGGAAAGTCACCCTGAACATTCTCGAGCACGCCTCCGGAGTAGCCACCTACACCGCCGAGATCGTCGAAGCGGCCAAGGATATCAACCCCCTAGTACAGATCGCCACCACCCGCAAGACCCCTCCGGGCATGCGGCAGCTGCTTATCAAGGCCATTATGTCCGGCGGCGCCGTGCCGCATCGGCTGGGGCTTTCGGAGAGCGTACTGGTCTTTGAGGAACACATGGCCTTCATGGGCGGGCACGACGCCTTCTGTGCGCAGCTTGACCACCTGCACCACCTCGCTCCAGAGAAGGTGCTCACCGTCGAAGCCCACGACCTCGAATCGGCCCTGAAATTCGCCCGCTCCGGAGCCCAGCTGCTCCAGGTCGATAAGTTCTCCCCCGCCCAGGTCGAAGCCCTGAAATCCAGCCTTCAAAAAGAGGGCCTGCCCACCCGCATCGCCGCCGCCGGAGGGGTCAACGCCGCCAACGTCGCCGATTACGTGCGCTCCGGAGCTGACATCATCGTCACCTCCGCCCCCTACGCCGCCAAACCCGCCGACATCAGCGGAAAAATCCACTCCCTTTAGGCCCTTCTTTTTGTTATACTGAGCCTATCCAGTACGACAAAGGAAACCCATGAAAATTGCCATGACCGGAGCCACCGGATTCGTCGGTACCGCCCTTGGTGCGGCCCTGCGCGAAGACGGTCACGAAATACTTTCCCTGGGACGTAAAGAGCTGGCCCTCTCCAAGGAGGAACTGGCCGCCAAACTCGCCGATTGCGAGGCGGTTATCAACATGGCCGGCGCCACCATCTCCAAACGGTGGAACCGCGAATACAAAAAGCTGCTCTATAAAAGCCGCATCGACACCACCCACGCGCTGGTCGAGGCCATGGGCGTCATGGAAAAGGCCCCCAAACGGTTTATCTCCACCTCCGCCGTGGGCATCTATGACGAAGAGGGCGAACATACGGAAGACGACTACGGCTACGCCGTGGATTTTTTAGGCCTCATCTGCCGCGACTGGGAGCGTGAAGCGCTGCGTGCGCAGGATCTGGATATTCCCGTCACCATCTTCCGTTTTGGCGTGGTGATCGGCCGGGGCGGCGGCGCGCTGGCCAAGATGCTGCCCGCCTTTAAAATGGGAGTGGGCGGCACCATCGGCGATGGGCACCAGCCCTTCTCCTGGGTGCATCTGCACGATCTCATTGCTGCCTACCGCCTGGCCCTCTCCGATAAGGGGCTCGAGGGCATCTACAATCTCACGGCCCCCAACCCCACGACCAACAAAGAGTTAACCAAAGCCCTGGGGAAAATCCTCCATCGACCGACCCTCTTCCCCCTGCCGCCCTTTGTATTGCGGCTGATTTTCAGCGAAGGAGCCGACGTGCTCACCGTGGGTCAGCGGGTCTTGCCCAAACGCCTTGAACAAGCGGGCCTGCTCTTCCGTTTCCGGACCATCGAAGAGGCCCTTCGGGACGTGCTCTAGCTACTCGCTTTTGGGCAGATCCTCCGGAAGGTTTGCCAACACCTCCGCTATCTCCCCTTCGCTGACGGGGAGATAGCGGATGGTCTCACCATGCTGCTTCATCCCCTCCAAATCCACCACCGTACCCGCGCGAACCTCGTCGCTTCCTTTTAGATTGCCGCTGACGGCATAAACCACCCACTTGGGGCCTTCCAGGGAGAGCACCAGATAGGCCGCGTCGGAGACGGCCAGCACCGAGTGAGCCGCCAGGTGGGAGGTGGTACCGTAGCCCAGCACCACCCCACTGGTGAGGGTATAGC
>QKHD01000174.1 GCA_003250175.1 Helicobacteraceae bacterium | reverse complement strand
GGCCAACTTCACCGACTACAACTTCGAGCTGACCAAAAAAGAGACGACGGAGAGCGCCTTTGAGTTTTACCACACCTACTCCATCTGCAAACTCAAAGTCATCTACGCCACCAGCCAGACCCGTCCGGAGACCGGCGCTTTTGCTCCCTGCACCATCGCCATCTACAAGCACAAAGAGGAGGGTGAGCTGGTCGTTACCTACCCTTCCGTCTACAACTGGATCAGTAGCGCCGCGCTGGAGGACAAAGCGACTATCGACGAACTGCTCCGAGCCCAGGCCGACATGGAAAAGGTCCTGAAAAACGCAACCGAATAAAGAAAAAGGCAGTGCCAGACTGCCTTTTTTCTCCTTCTATCTTTTCATTGTATACTTCAATATATAACGTTTAAGCCTTATCAAAACTTATTTTTCCCATAATGCCGCCTTAACTTTATTTTTCGTTGCTAAGGAGTTATTATGCGAACAACTGCCCTGTCCTTGGTTGCTGCCGCAGCCCTCACCCTCACCGCCGTCTCTGCCGACGAGGCCCAAAAGCCAAAGGCCGATCTTAAGGGCAACATGACCGTTGTCTATGCCGACCCCGCCGACGTGGGTAGCTTTGGCGCGATGTTTACGGAAGGCACCCTTTATGGGCGGTTGCGGATGAATAACTTCTGGTACGACTACCAGGACGATGCCGCCGGAAACGACCACCAGATTACGGGTCTTGGGGGCAGCGTGGTCTATAAGAGCGCCCGCTATGCCACCCTGGCCGCCACGGTCGGTGCCTACTACACCCACGGCGGGCTGCTGAATAAAACCGATGCCGCCGATATCGGCGACCTCAAGGCGGGCAAGGACGTGCTCTCCCGGTACAACGTCAAACATGACAACGAATACTACATGGCGGTCATCGCCCAGGCCGCCATCGATACCCAGATCGCCAAGACCAATATCTCCGTCGGCCGCCAGCTCTTTGAATCGGTCTTTACCGCCTCCAACGACACCAAGATGATCCCCAACAGTTTCGACGGGATCGTGGTGGAAAACAGAGACATCTCCGGAACCACGCTCCGCGCCGCCCACTTTGTTGCCCAAAAACTCCGTGACCACACGGAAAACCACGATGTTATCACCTTTAAAGACAGCGACGGCGACAGCTGGGGCAACAACGATGACTCCGCCGTCCACAAGGGTCTGAGCTATGCCAACTTCACCGCCGCCGGCAAAGAGACGGACCACACCCTCTCCATCTTCACCGCCAAGTCCAAATTCGGCGAAAACCTCAAAACCGAGGTCAGCTACTTCATGCTTCCGGAGGTCGTGAACAGCCTGGTGCTCGAAGCCAACTACGCCATCCAGGCGGGAGAAACCACCATCACCCCCGGAATCCGCTACTACCAGCAGATGGATGACGGCGGCGGTGCCATTGCCAACGGCCTCAACCTGGCGGGCAAAACCATGACCGGCTACTCCGCCGCCTCCTGGACCTCCCTCGACAGTGCCATGACCGCCGTGCGTGTCGACATCCAGCCCTCCAAGGCCTACAAATTCCGTCTGGGCTACTCCGCCATTGCCGACGAGGCCGACCTGGTCGCCCCGTGGCGCGGTTTCCCCACCGGAGGGTATACCCGTGCCATGGCCCAGTACAACTGGTACGCCAACACCAAGAGCACCATGGCCCGCGTCGATGTTGACCTGGAAAAACTGGGGCTGCTGGAGCGCACCAAGTTTTTTGTCCGCTACGTCGTGCAGGACTTTGACGACGCCAAAACCGGCGTTCAGGCCGATACCACCGTCATCCACACCGACTGGTCCTACAACCTCCCCCTGGATGCGAGCCTGCTGCAGCTGAAATACCGCATGGCACTGGTCGAAGGCGAAGCCAAAGGGGCTGCTGTGGACAACTCCTACAACGAATACCGCTTCGAGGTTAATTACCTCTTCTAACCCCAACCGCTCCGGAGCATGGCTCCGGAACCCTCTGCAAATACTTAAGGGGAAGACAAAATCCCCGTTTTTTATACTATAATTACCACTTTTTCGTTAATATCTCAAAATTTTTTTGTGTGTAATGCATCACAATTTAGGGTATCCATGGATTTAAGACAAACCTTTCTAGACTACTTCGCCGCCAAGGGCCACACCATCAACCCCAGTGTCCACCTTGTGCCGGACGATCCCAGCCTCCTTTTCGTCAATGCGGGAATGGTCGCCTTCAAGCCGGTATTTACGGGGGAAATTCCCACACCGACGCCGCCAAGAGCCACCAGTTCCCAGCTTTGTCTGCGTGCCGGGGGCAAGCACAACGACCTCGATAACGTCGGCTACACCGCCCGACACCACACGCTGTTCGAAATGCTGGGCAACTTCAGTTTCGGTGATTATTTCAAAACCGAAGCGATCGATTTTGCCTGGGAATTTGTCACCGAAGTCGTCGGTCTGGACAAGAGCCGCCTCTGGATCTCCGTACACGACAGCGATGACGAAGCCTTTGAACTCTGGCTGAAGCACGTCCCCGCCGAACGCATCAAGCGCATGGGCGACAAGGACAACTTCTGGCAGATGGGCGACACCGGTCCGTGCGGTCCGTGCAGCGAAATCCACTTTGACCAGGGTGCCGACCATTTCAACTCCGCGGAAGATTACTTCGGCGGCGACGGCGACCGATTCTTGGAAATCTGGAACCTCGTTTTCATGCAGTACAACCGCACCGAAGACGGCACCCTCCATCCGCTGCCCAAACCCTCCATTGATACCGGGATGGGTCTGGAGCGGATTACCGCCATCAAAGAGGGCAAGTTCAGCAACTACGACACCTCCATCTTTATGCCCATTATCGAATCCGTCGCGCAAATGACCGGCAAACCCTACGTCTACGACCAGGGTGCGAGCTACCGCGTCATCGCCGACCACAGCCGGGCGGTGACTTTCCTGGTCTCCCAGGGCGTGACCTTTGACAAAGAGGGGCGCGGTTATGTTCTGCGCCGGATTCTTCGCCGCGCCGTACGCCACGGCTACATGCTGGGGCTGCGCGAGCCTTTTATGTACAAGCTGGCCCAGGTCGTCGCCGACATCAACAAGGCCTCCTACCCCTACCTGCAGGATAAAATGGCTTTTATCCAGGAGCAGATCAAACTTGAAGAGGAGCGCTTCTTCGCCACCATCGAAAACGGCATGAAGCTCTTTGAAGAGGCCCTGGCCGATACGAAAGAGATCTTCGACGGCGCCGTGGCGTTTAAACTCTACGACACCTTCGGCTTCCCCCTCGACCTCACCCAGGACATGCTCCGCGAAAAGGGCATCGGGCTGGACGAAGCGGGCTTTAACGCTCAGATGCAAGAGCAGCGCGAGCGTGCCAAGGCCGCCTGGAAAGGCTCCGGAGACGCCGCCAAAGACGGTGATTTCAAAGCCGCCCTGGAACAGTTCGGCGAAAACAGCTTCGTCGGTTACGACCGGGCGGAAGAGCGCACCAAAATCCTGGCGCTCTTTGATGAAAACATGCGCATGACCGACGCCCTCGCCGCCGGAAGCACCGGCTGGGTGATGCTGGAAAACACCCCCTTCTACGCCACCTCCGGAGGCCAAAAGGGTGATACGGGCGAACTCGAAGGCTTCGCCAGTGTCCTGCAGACGGAAAAATTCTTTGGCCTGAACCTGAGCGAAATCAGCCTGACCAAAGCGCTAAGCACCGGTACGGACGTCCTGGCCAAAGTGGCCCAGGATCGTAAAGAGATCGCCCGCCACCACTCCGCCACCCACCTGCTCCACGCAGCCCTGGGCAAGGTGCTGGGTGAAAGCGCCCAGCAGGCAGGCAGCTACGTTGATGCCAACCGTCTGCGCTTTGACTTCAGCTACCCCAAGGCGGTAAGCAGCGAACAGCTGGCCGAGATCGAAACCTGGGTCAATCGCCAGATTGCCACCCAGACCCACGCCGCCACCAAGGTGATGACGTTGGAAGAGGCCCAGGCCAGCGGTGCCAAGGCGCTCTTTGGGGAGAAATACGGTGAAACAGTCCGCGTCGTCACCATCGGCAGCGACTCCGTCGAGTTCTGCGGCGGTACCCACGTAGACAACCCCGGTGAAATCGGCAGCTTTATCATCACCAAAGAGTCCGGCGTAAGCGCCGGTGTACGCCGAATCGAAGCGGTCTGTTCCCAGTCCGCCTACCGCTACACCAAAGCCCTGCAGGGCGAGATCGACGACGCCAAAGAGGCCCTCAAAAGCCCCCACCTCGCCCAGGGCATCGCCAAGCTTCAAGAACAGGTCAAAGCCCTCAAAGCCGAGCTCAAAGCAGCCCAGGCCAGCGCGGCAACGGAGATCAAAGCCGAAGCGATCGGTGGGGTAAACGTGATTGTCGAAGAGGTTAAAGGCGGAGACATTCAGAAGATGATCGACGATGCCAAGGCGAAGTACGAGAAGCTGGCCATCCTGCTCATGCAGGAAAACGGCGGCAAGGTACGTATCAGCACCGGAAGCCAGGGATGCAGCATCCACGCCGGTAACTGGCTTAAAGAGGTCGCTGAGAAAATCGGCGGCAAGGGCGGTGGCCGACCCGATTTCGCCTCAGGCGGCGGCACCAATCCGGAGGGCATGGGCGAAGCCAAAGTTGCGGCCTTGGCCTACCTTAAAGCGAACCTGGCCTAAGGGTTCGCCTCTCTTTTGCCGACTCCCTCCGGAGTCGGTTTTAAAACTTCACGCCCACCATGAACTGGGCGGCAAAAAGCAATTCTCCCGTATTGGTATCAATGCTGATAATGGCCCGGGGTGTTGCAACGAAATTCTCCAGATTTACATCATAAAAAACTTCACCTGCGGCAATGGCACTGACCCCTTCGTCGGTATAGTCCGTATATACCGTTCCGTTGGGAGCATACCAGTAGTAGGCATCACTGTTTGACCATTTGGACAGCCCCGCATACCAGCCGTACCCAAAGCCCTGATAATCGGATTCACTGTAGTAACGGTGCCCGTAGACAAAAGCCAGAGATTCGGTGCTATCGGCCCAATAGCTGCCATCCTCTCCGGAGTTGATGTATTTGAGCATATGCAGTGAGAAATAGGCATGGGTTGACTGGGCGATCCCAAAAAAATCCTGCTTGTTGGATTCAAAAAGAACAGAAACCTCATAGTGGTACGCCGTATCGTCGATCAGGTTTTCCGCAGCGGGGTTGTCGACGGAACGGTTAAGCTGGTCGGGAATCAGGTTGGCGCTGATGCGAACCTGTTTTTTTGCATCCTTTTTGATGTTTTTAGCCACATCCGCTACGCCTTCTACGGTGTCGCCAAGCTGTTGTGCCTCGTCGGACGCGGTCATGTTGGCGGCAAGCATCAGACCGACGATCAAGGCTAGGGTAATCTTTTTCATTCACTCTCCTTATGATGATATCTTTCATTCTATCACACGATTATTCAGGGATTTAGTCGCAATATGTTTTAATCACATCATATTTATTTCTCGGTTACAAAGGGAAACCCATGGATCTTTTTATCGCCGAATACGGCCGTCTTTTAATCTTTTTCCACGTCATCAGCGCCATGATCTGGGTCGGCGGAATGATCGTCATCCGCGTTGCCGTCCACCCCTCTTTACAAAAAATCAGCGACCCAAAAAGCCGCATTCCCCGTACCCTGGAGGTGATGAAACGGCTCTTTTTCTTCGTTCTGGCCTTTGTCTTTTTGCTCATGCTCACCGGAACGCTGCTGGTTTTGGGCTACGGGTTTAGTGAAAACGCTCCGGAGCTCTCCGTCATCGCCCACGTTAAAGAGACCATTTTGCTCGTAATGTTCGCCAACCTGATCGCCATGATGATCAAACGCAAAAAGGCCGAACGCGCCTTTTACCTTGGCGATGACCAGATAATGGCCAAACACCTGGGTCACATCAGCAAGGTGATGATTCCCGTCAATATCTTTTTAGGCCTCGTGGCCCTCTATTTCGGTATCGTCCTGCGGGGCGTATGATGCTGATCCTCGCCTCCGCCTCCCCGACCAGGGCAGCGATCTTAAACGCCCACGGCATCGCCTTTACCCAGCGGGCCACGGAGGCGGACGAGGAGAGTATCCAGACCGATTGTCCCAAAAGTTTCGTCTACCAGGCCACCCGTCTGAAAATGCAGCACGCCCTGGAGGATTTTGGCCAAGATCAGAAGATTCTCTGTGCCGATACGGTGGTAACCGCCGGGGGCAAGATCCTCCGCAAGGCCTACTCCGTGGAGGAAGCCCGCGCGACGCTGCAAACCCAAAGCGGCAGCGAAACCGCCATATTGACCTGCACCATCTACCACACCCCCAAGCTTGACTACATTGACCTCTCCGCCACTGTCTACGACTTTGCCCCCTTCGATCCGGAGCATCTGGAACGCTACCTTGCCGGCGGCGAATGGCAGGGCAAGGCGGGGGCCTGCATGGTGGAGGGCTTTTGCAAACCCTATATCCGGAGCGTCCGTGGCCTGGAGAGCTGCGCCATGGGGCTTACCATCGAAAAACTCATCCCCTTTCTCTAAGGAGCTTCTATGTGTCTGATTATTGCCGTGGTCTTTCTTGGCCTCGCCGTTACCGAGTTTGGCCGGGGCGGTTACGGTCTGGGGGCCCTTTACACCCTCATCGCCCTCGCCTTTTTGGCCCTGATGATCCGCAACATCCGCAAAACACACAAGGAACGACATGAGCACTAAACAAAGCACCCTCTCCCGAAGCCTCCAGGCCCTTAAAAACGCCGGGCGTTTCCGGATGCGTATCCAGAGCAACCCCAAGGCCTTCGACTTCGCCTCCAACGACTACCTGGGTCTGGCGGAGAAAAAAGGGCAGCTCAAAAAAGCCTACCAAACCCTCAAGTCCTTTCCGTGGTTTGCCCCGAAGTCTTCCCAGCTTGTGGGCGGGTACCACCCCATTCACCAGGCCTTTGAAGCCCGTCTGTGCAAACTGAACGGTTTTGAGTCGGGGCTGGTGGTGGGCAGCGGCTTTCTGGCCAACCTCGCCATGATCGAGGCCCTGCCCCGCAAGGGCGACCTGCTCCTCATGGACGCCGACTACCACGCCAGCGGTATCGTCGCCGCCAAACTCTGCGAAGCGACGGTCAAATTCTTTCCCCACAACGATGCGGAGGCGGCGGAAAAAATCCTGCAAAAGACCCCGCACAAAAACGCCTACATGGCCATTGAAGGGGTCTACTCCATGGGCGGCGACCTGGCGGCACGCGAGCTCTTTGATCTGGCGGAACGCCACGGTATTATGCTGATGGTCGACGAAGCCCACAGCAGCGGCGTCATCGGCAACAACCTGCTGGGTATTTTCGACCATTACGGCATCGCCCCCTCCGCCAACCACATCAAGATGGGCACCCTGGGCAAGGCGTACGGCAGCTATGGCGCCTATATTCTGGGTAATCCGGAGGTGATCAGCTTTTTGGAAAATAGAGCCAAGAGTGTCATCTACGCCACCGCACCTAGCCTCTTTGACATCGCCCTGGCCGATCACAACCTGCAATATCTGCACAAAAACCGCAAGAAACTGCGCCGCGAAATTGATGCCAGCCGGGCAAAAGCGGAGGAGATTCTGGGGCTTGTTACCCCGTCGCTCATTCTGCCCATTCCCATGAAGGATTCACAGACGGCGCTGGAGATGCGGGATAAACTTTTGGCTGAGGGGTTTGAGGTAGGGGCGATCCGTCCGCCGACGGTGAAAGAGCCGATCCTTCGGGTTATCCTGCGCCTGGGCGAACCCAAGGCGCTCAAACGCCTGCTGAATCTAATCAAGAATATATCATAATACTGCAAACCGACGACGAAGGATAAGGGAATGAGATATTTTGCTCTGGCACTGGCCGCTTCCGTGATGCTGGGAACCTCGCTGCAGGCGGCCCAATGGCTGGTGGACGAATCACCGCGCAAACGTACCTGGGAAGAGGCCGTAGACTACTGCGACTTCAAGGGCGGCCGCCTGCCCTCCGCCAAGGACCTCAAAAGCGCTTACAACAGCAAAATCAAAGAGGCCTTCAAAAAAGACTACTACTGGTCCTACAGCGAATTCACCGGAGATTTTGAACAGGCGCTTTATGTCAATTTCATGGATGGAAGCAGCCACCACAGCCCCAAGACCTTTAAGATGCAGGTCCGCTGCGTCAAGAAGTAAACTGCACTTTTTTAAGGAAAGTTTATATTTTTCGAGTGATATAATAGGTGCACTTTCAGAAAAGGAGCACCTATGTCACAGAAGACGTACATGATCATCGCCGTCGCGGCATTTGTTATTTTCATGGTCATCGGCACCGCCGCGACCCTGACCCACATCGGCGGAACCGTCGCCAACTAACCCTGCTCTACTCCGCCTCGTTCGTGGCGGAGCCTTTTCCTTCGATTAATCCCAGCTTTTCCTGCCGAGACATCCGCTTGATCCGTGATTCCAGTACAAGCGCCTTGGAGCGCCCATCACACACCTGCGAGTAGACCAGCTCCACGGGGCGTCGGCTTTTGGTGTAGCGGGCACCGCGGGGGGAGCTGTTGTGCTCCTCCACCCGGCGCGCCAGCTCGGTGGTCACCCCCGTATAGAGGCTGCCGTCGCAACACTTCAGCATATAGACCCACCAGTTTGGCAGCTCTTTCGGGTTATTCGCCATCCGTTACGCTCTTAAGATCGGCTTCGCTCCAGCCGCCGCCCAGGGCTTTGTACATGGAGATGGAGGCACTGAGCACGCCTTGACGCGCCGTATTTCTGGCCGTCTCGGCACCCAGCAGGGATCGCTGGGCATCCAGAACTTCCAGGTAGTCGCTGTAACCGGCGTCAAACTTCTTCTGGGCCAGGTGCAGGGCCTGTTTCAGAGCTTCGACCTGGGCTTCCAGGGCACTGAGCTGGGCTTTGCCGTAGCGCTGCTTATTGAGCGCATCCGCCACTTCGCCGAAGGCCTTGCGCACCACCTGGTCGTACTGGGTGATGCTCGCCTCTTTCGCCACCTTCGCCCGTTCGATATTGGCGCGGATTCGGCCAAAATCAAAGATCGAGAGGTTCATGGCTACGCCTGTTCCCCAGATTCCGGAGGCACTGTCAAAAAGATCGCCCCCGGTCTGGCTGGCATAACCCGCACTTCCTGTCAGGGAGAAGGAGGGGAAGTAGGCCGCCTTGGCGGAACCGATGGTAAAGTTGGCCGACTCCAAAGCCGCCAGGGCCGCTTTGATATCAGGGCGGCGCGTCATCAGATCAGAGGGCAGCACCGCCGGGATCTCCACCGCCTCCGGAAGGGTTGATGCCAGGGTAAAGCTCCCTTCGATCACCGCCTTGGGCGTTCGCCCGACCAGAATGGCCAGGGCCGTGGAGGCCAGGGCGCGCTGCTGCTGCAACGCGGCATACTGGGCACGGGTGCCCGCCAGGTCGGCTTCGATCTGGCGCAAGACCAGTTCGCTGACAACCCCACGCTCGTACTGTTTTTTTCTAAAGGCGTAGGTCTCTTCACGGGAGACGAGGGCCTGTTTGGTCACACGGACATTCTGCTCCATGGTCGCCAGGGCAAAATAGTTCTCCGCCACACCCGCCACCAACGCCAGACGCACGGCGGCACGGTTGGCCTCCTGGGCCATCAGAGTCGACTCGGCGGCGTTGCGTGCGTTGCGCAGTTTGCCCCAGAGGTCGATCTCGTAGCTCAGCACCGCACTGGCGGAGTAGCTGTCATAGGTGACGTCACCATACGAGCCGTAGGTGGTCTCGCTGGTGTTGGTCTGGGTCAGCCCGGCAGAAGCATTGAGCTGCGGATAGAGGGAGGCACTTTCGATTCCCAGGGCCGCGCGGGCGCTGGCCACGTTGCTCGCAGCCAGCAGCAGGTCGCTGTTGTGCCCCAGGGCTTCGTCGATCAGGGCATCGAGCACGGGATCGTTAAAGGCCTTCCACCAGGTCAGGCTGACGCTTTTTCCCGTCTGTTCCGGAGATTCGAAATTCTGGGGCAGTTCGCTGTTGGGCGTCTGCATCTCCGGAGCGAAGGAACAACCGCCAAGCAGCAACGCAGCTGCCGCGGCACTTAAGATTAAACCCTTACGCATGGGATTCTCCTTTCGTCCCCTTGCGCTTTTTGGCGAACCATTCGCCAAGCTGCGCCAGATAGAGGTAAAAGAGCGGGATAAAGAAGATGGCGATAAAGGTCGCCGCCAGCATCCCGCCGATAACACCCGTTCCGATCGCGTGACGACTGGCTGCCCCGGCTCCGGAGCTGATCGCCAGCGGCACAACCCCCAGGGTAAAGGCGAGAGAGGTCATGACGATCGGACGGAAACGAAGCTTCGCCGCCTCGATGGCGGAGTCCAAAATCGTGGCACCGTGTGCCCGGGCCTGCATGGCAAACTCGACGATCAGAATGGCGTTTTTGGCCGAAAGGCCGATGAGCACGACCAGACCGATCTGGAAGTACAGCTCGTTGCTAAGCCCGCGCATCCAGATCGCCATGATCGCACCGAAGACCGCAAAGGGAACCGCCGTAATAACGGCCAGCGGCATCAGCCAGCGTTCATAGAGTGCCGCCAGGATCAAGAAGACTAGAACGATCCCGTAGATAAAGGCCTGGGCACCGGTACCGGCCATCTCTTTTTCTTGATAGGAGTTACCGGACCATGCCAGGGTGTAACCCTCCGGAAGCACCTCGGCGGCGACCTCTTCGATGGCACGGATGGCATCTCCGGAGCTAAAGCCGAACTTCGGCTCGCCCGTTACCTTGGCCGCCGGGAAGAGGTTGAACCGTTCGACGATCTCCGGACCGATGATCCGCTTATGGGTCAGCAGGGAGTTAAGCGGCACCATGTGGCCGTCGTTGGAGCGGACGAAGACATCCTTAAAGCTCTCCGGACCTTTTCTAAAATGGCTGTCAGACTGCAGGTAGACCTTGAAGGTCCGGCCAAACATATTAAAGTCGTTGACATACATGGAGCCAAAGGTCGCCTGCATGGTGCTGAAGACCTCGCTGATGCTCACGTTAAGACTCTTGGCCTTTTCGCGGTCCAACGTCACTTCGTACTGGGGCACGTTGACATCCAGGGTCGAACGCACCATCTTCAGCTCCGGACGGGCGTTGGCTTTTTGAACAATCTGGGTGATGTAGTTGTTCATCTCCATGTAGCTCGTACCGGTACGGTTCTGCACATACATCTCAAAGCCGCCGGTCATGCTCATCCCCATAATGGGCGGTGGATTGAGCGTAAAGATCAGCGCGTCGGGGTTTTGCAGAAGCTGCCCCATAAACTGCCCGGCCAGCACGCTGGAGTGCTGATCCGGACGGGTTCGCTGGCTCCAGTCCTCCAGTTTGATAAAGCTCAGTCCGGAGCTGGATTTGAGCGAGAAGGAGGAGATGTCGATCCCCGCCAGACCGATAACGTCCTTGACGTTTTCATTGGGCAGGGTGGTATTGGTAATGTCGTTGCGCACCTGCTCCGTTCGCTGCAAGGAAGAGGCCGGGGGCAGCATGCTGATGGCAATCAGCGTCCCCTTGTCTTCCGAGGGTACCAGCTCGGTGGGGATCTTTTGCAGCATGGAAGCCGAAATACCGATAAGCCCCCCAAAGAGCAGGACGGCGATCAGGCCGTGACGGATCGTCTGCTTGACCCCCGCCGTAAAGCGTGCCGTCGCCCAGTCGAAAAACTGGTTGAACTTACGCAGCGGCCAGGAGGGCTGCGGCTCTTTTTCATGCAGCAGCAGCGCACACAGCGCCGGGGTCAGGGTCAGGGCGACGATTCCGGAGATGACCACTGAAATAACGATGGTCGTCGCAAACTGCCGGTACATTTGACCTGTAAAACCGCTCATCAGGGCTACGGGGATAAAGACCGCAGACAGCACCAGAACGATCGCGATAACCGGTGACGTTACCTCTTTCATTGCCTCAATGGTTGCCTCTTTGACAGAGATGGCACGGGTTCTAAGGGTCCGCTCCACATTTTCAATTACGATAATCGCGTCATCCACAACGATACCGATGGCCAAAACCAGACCGAACAGGGTCAGCAGGTTGATGGAAAAGCCCAGCATGTACATCCCCGCGAAGGTTCCGATGATAGAAACGGGAACAGCCAGAACAGGAATCAGCGTTGCACGGAAGTGCTGTAAAAAGAGGTAGATCACGAGGACGACCAGAATGATCGCCTCGATGAACGTTTTAATGACCTCTTGGATAGAAATTTTTACGAACGTCGTGGTGTCGTAGGGTACCTGATAGCGCATCCCCTCCGGAAAGCGCTGCATAACCTGCTGCATCTTCCGCTCGACCGCTTCCGCGGTATTGAGCGCATTGGCGCCGGGCTGCAGGAAGATTGCCATGGGCACCATCGGCTTGTTGTTCAAGGTAGCGTTAAAGTTATACGATCCCGCTCCCAGTTCGATGGTCGCCACATCTTTTAAGCGCAGGTGGGAACCGTCGGAATTGGCTCGCAGAATGATGTTTTCAAACTCGCCCACATCGCTGAACCGCCCTTTGGTGACCACCGTATAGGTAAAGGCGGTCTTTTCATGGTAGGGCTGCTCCGCAAATTTACCCGGGGCAAACTGGGAGTTTTGCTCACGAATCGCTCCGGCGATATCGCTGGGGCTGATACTGTGCTTGGCCAGCTCGTCGGGCTTGAGCCAGATTCGCATGGCGTACTCCTGGTTACCGAAGAGGACGACGTCGCCGACCCCTTCGACGCGCTTGAGGTCATCCATGATGTTGAGCAGCGCGTAGTTGGAGAGAAAGATCGTATCGTGTACCGGGTTGTCGCTGGTGAGCGCGATAATCTCCAAAATGGTGGAGGTTCGCTTACGAACCGTTACCCCCATCTGCTGCACTTCCTGGGGGAGCAGCGGCAGGGCCGACTGCACCCGGTTGTTGACATTGATGGTCGCCTGATCCGGATCGGTACCGGTCTCGAAGGAGATGTTCAGGCTCACCGTTCCGCTGGACGAAGCGGTGGAAGACATATAGATCATATTGTCGACGCCGTTGATCGCCTGCTCCAGCGGAGAAGCTACGGTCTTAGCCAGCGTCTCGGCGCTTGCGCCGGGGTAGTTGGCCATGACCATGACCTGAGGCGGCGTAACTTGTGGGTACTCTTCCACGGCAAGGCCGCGCATGGAGAGCACACCCGCCATGATGATGACGATGGAGAGCACCGTCGCAAAAATCGGTCGGTTGATAAAAAATTTAGAAAACATGGTTTACTCCCCCGGTAACTTTTGTACCGGTGCTCCTGGGCGCAGTTTGGTCAGGTTGTTGGTAATGACCTCGTCACCCGCATTCAGCCCCTTCATGACGACAAACATCTTGCCGTCCGTGTCGCCGAGTACCACCGGCTGGGGCGCCACTTTACCCTCTTTAATGGTCATGACCAACGAGCCGCCCGCTGTCTGCATGACCGCTTCTTGCGGAATTTTGACCGCATTGTTACGGATGATGCCGCTGAGAACAATGCGGGCAAACTGCCCCGGAATCAGCTCGTTTTTCGGGTTGGCAAAAACAGCCCGCGCCTGGATGGTGCCGGTGTTTTCACTGATCACGCTGTCGATAAAGTCGATCTGGCCCTCCAGGGCGTAGCTCTGCTCGTTGCTCAACAGCAGACGGGCTTTGAGTGCCCCCTTGGGTTCGGTCCAGCTGCCTTCTTCCAGGCTGTGCTGCTGGCGCAGGGAGTCCATATCCGGAATGGAGAACTCCGCAAAAACCGGATCGGTCTGGGTCAGGGTGGTCAGCACCGTATTGATGTTGACCAATCCGCCCACGTCCATGCTGCGCATACCGGCATAACCGTCAAAGGGTGCTTCGACCTTGGTGTAGCCCAGATCGATTTTGGCGTTGGCCAGAGCCGCTTCGGCGCTGGCCAGACCTGCCTGGGCATTTTCATACGCAGAAAGGGCGCTGTCGCGCTCTTTGTCACTCACGACCTTGTCGCTGTAGAGCTTGCTTACACGCTCCCAGTCCCGTTTGGTCTGTTGCAGTTGGGCCTTGGCCATATTGACCTGAGCTTGGGCCATATTGACCGCCGCTTCATATTTAAGGGGTTCGATCAAAAAGAGCGGCGTGCCCTTTTTAACCAACTGCCCTT
Organism: Helicobacteraceae bacterium; assembly: GCA_003250175.1. Classification (GTDB taxonomy): domain Bacteria; phylum Campylobacterota; class Campylobacteria; order Campylobacterales; family SZUA-545; genus SZUA-545. Next base: position 4,014 of record QKHD01000174.1, on the reverse strand, counting down.
CCGTATAATATTGCTTCATCAACGTACCCTGCACTTTGGCACGGACTTCGATGCGCTGGAAGCTCCGGATTCGGGCCGGATACTCCAACTCGACAGGCAGGTCTTCGGTTTTTACCGTGTAGGCCTTAACCGGCATGGGCGGATATCCGCCCCCCGCCTGGGCTTTTTTGGATGCGTCGCCGTCGCTGCATGCATCCGCTAAACGCCGCTGCCCCTAGGGCCAGGGCGATCAAACTGAGTCGAATATTTTTCATGAATTCTCCGATCTTCTTGATGTGTAATTGTAGTTACACCTTCTGTGCGTGATGATACTCTTTTGAGTTTAAAAAGTCAATGGGATGTTTTTTATCTGATTTCGAAAGGACAGAGAAAGCGTTCAATGGTGCGATCCAAAAATCGTTCCATTTCTGCGCTGGAAAGGGGGCACTTCTCTCCGATTACCTGTGCACGATGATAATAGGGTTCCTTAATCATGGCCACAAACTGGTAGGCAGCGTAGTTAAGATCTTCTTCGGGGAAATCCGGATAATTACGTTTTAGAACTTTGAGCATTATTTTATTAACGCGGGTGACCGCATACTGGTAAAAGAGCTTGCCGATATGGCCGTCATTTTTTGGACCTTCGAGTACCATCAAACGGTGAAAGGCCAAGGAGTTCTCATCCATAATCATGGCAAGAAAGTGAAGGGAAAAGTGTTTTAGAAATGGGCGAACTGCTTCATTGCTCATCTTTTCAAGATCATGCTCGAGGGGACCAAAAAAATCGGTCGTTCCTTTTTCCAGAACCGCCTCGAAAAGCTGCTCTTTATTACCAAAAAGTTTATACAACGTACTGAGTGATCCTCCGGATATCTTCACAATATCCTGCATACAGGCTTTTTCAAAACCGGCATGGAGAAAAACTTGGCCTGCGGCCTCAAGAAAGCGATCCCGGATGGCAGCGGTTCGCGGGCTAATAGCACAAACTTCTTGGTAAGACATACAATAACTCCTTGTCTTCTCTTACAGCCCCATTGACGTAAGCCTTATCCAGGGCGAGGCCTTCCCCATCGATGCGGAGGGTTTTGATTTTGGAGGTGCTCCCCTTGTCGATCTGCACGCTCCCTTTGCTAACCCGCAGCAATTTGGCAACAAACTTGATCAGCTCGGCATTGGCCGCACCCTCAACCGCGGGTGCCTTGACCTTGATCCGGAGATAGTCATTCGTCACCTCCGCCACCTTGTTGATACTCGAACCAGGCACGGCCTTTACATATAAAAGGGTGTACGTTCCGTGGTCTTCATAATACATAGGTACGGATTTTTTCAAAAACGTGGTCCATATCCACCTGGTGCAAAATTTTTGCCGGCGGGGTTGTTTCTGCCTCAAGGAGAGCCTGCCCGATCCCCTCGTTTTCACAGAAAATCACGTTCTCCAATCCGGAGAATATCGCTTTTTGGTTAAAGATTTCTTTTCCGGAGATGATTTTGCAGCCAAAAAATTCCGGTTCGAGTGGATTATGCCCACCTATCTTGGCAAAGGCCCCACCAAGGACTGCCACATCGGTCACGGCATAGATCTCATTCAGCTCACCCATCCGGTCGACCAAAATGATGTCGCTGTCAAAATCTTCCCGTTCGCTAAAGCGGTGAAAGCGCTTATGGTTGCTTGCGGCTTTTTTCTCCAGCAGTTTGGCCACTTTGTCAAACCGCTCCGGATGACGGGGAACAACAATAAGTTTTCCCTTTCCGTACTCCAGCCACGCATCGGTAATGAGTTCCTCTTCCGTCTCGTGAGTGCTGGCGGCGGTAATCACCAGGGCATCGGGCTTGGTGTATTTTTTGGTGTAACTGACCTTTTGAAACATCTTGATGTTTCCGATCACCTCCACATCCTTGGCACCCAGCTCCATCAGGCGGTTGCGGTCTGTCTGGCTCTGGGCATAGACCTTGTCCACGTGGGAAAAGAGCGCCTTGTAAAACCAGCGCATCTTGCGGTAACGGTCATAGCTGCGGTCGCTCATGCGGGCGTTGAGTAGAATGGTTTTAGCCCCTTTGCGTTTCATCAGCAAAAAGAGCAGGTACCACAACTCCGCCTCCAAAACGATCAATGCACGGTGTCTCCGGAGCCAAAAGGGAAGAAAGATTTCAAAAGGCAGAAAGCGTACGGGAACGCCCAGCTTATTAGCCTCTTCAAAACCGGTCTGCGTAATAACACTCACATCAATGGGCGTCTCTTTCCCAAATCGATCAATAAGAGGTGCCAACGATCGGGCTTCGCCCAAAGAGCAGGCATGAAACCAGAGTCCGGACTGCTCAAAAGCTGGATTGGATTTGAGAAAAAAACGGCTGGGAATGGCGCGTTTGTATTTTGATTTTCGGCTGAGGATAAGAAGGAAAGGGAGGGCGCACAGATAGAGCGCCCAGGCGGCAAGGTAATAGAGTAGCGTGCCGCCGAATCGCATTGGCGTGGGTTATTCCGCCTCGGCTTGACCCGCAGGCATATAGAGGATACGGCCGCAGCTTGGGCAGGTGGTGATCTCTTCGGCACGGATAACTTCCGCATAGACCCGATCGTTGATTTTCATGTAGCAACCCTGGCAGGCTTGTTTTTTTACAGGGACAACAGTGGAGTTTCCGGCCCATCGACGGATTTTCTGATAGAAGGAGAGAATTTTCTGTGGTACTTCGTTGATCAATTGCTGTTTTTTCTCATAGGTCGCTTTTTTCTCGGAATCGAGGGTTTCGATCTCTTTTTTGCTGCTCTCTTTTGCCTCTTCCGCTTTGGCGGTCAGTGCGTTGTTTGCCTCTTTGAGTTCGCTGATTTCGGATTCTTTTGCCTTTTCGATACGATCCAGACGCTCGATCTCTTCGTTGGCGTAGGTGATCTGTTCTTTGGCAATCTCTTCTTCGAGTTGCAGAGATTTCATCTCTTTTTCGTTTTTGATGCTGGCGCTTTTGGTTTCGATTTCGCCCAGTTTGTCGCTCAGTTCAGCCAGGTGGGCTTCGCTTTTGGACTTTTTCATTTTATTGTCGGCAATCTCTTCTTCCAGGCGTGCGACGGTTTCGTTGTTTTTATCCGCCTGCTCGAGAATGCGGTTCAGACTCTCGTTGATGGCCTTCTCTTTAGGGCCGAAAGAGTCGATATCGCTGTCGATCTTTGCCAGGTCGATCAACTGCTCCAGTTGCTTGTTCATTTTGTCTCCTGCATAATTGTGAATGGGTCTTTTGAATTTTTAATTATAGCTTTAATCCCATTATGATTCAATATTTCACATAGGATTGGTGAAAAAAACCGCTCGCTGGCGTAGTGCGTGATATCAATCACATCCACCCCCAGCGCCAGGGCTTCCATGGCGTCGTGGTACTTGATATCGCCGGTGAGAAAGCAGTCCGCTTTGATCTTGGCCGTCAGCGATGCCCCGGCTCCTGTTGTCAGGGCAACCCGTTTGATGGGCCGCTCATGAGCCTTGGTATAGCGCACGCCTTCCAGCCCGAAAATCTCTTTGAGTTGCACGGCATACGTCTCCACGGACTGCTCCGGAATCTCCCCATAACAGACAAAGTCCCGCTCTTCGATCTTTTCCAGCTTCAGCACCTCCGTCGCTACGTAGCGGTTAAGATGGCTCTTGTCAAAATTGGTGTGTAGGGCAATATGGCTGATGTTTTTACGCATCATCGTCCGGAGGTATTTGGCCGGATAAGTGGAAAAATCAAGGCGGCTTAATTTGCCGAAAATCAGAGGGTGGTGCGTGATGATAAGGGCATTTTCCGGAAGCTCGTCAAGCATGGTTTCATCCATGTCCAGGGCGATAAAGACCTCGTCAAAGGACTCTTCCAATGATCCCACCAGCAGCCCGGAGTTATCCCAGGCTTCCTGCAGCTCAAAGGGGCTGACGCTGTCCAGCAGCGCCATCATGGCACCTAGGGTCACGCCTCTTTGGCCTTGGCGACGCGGGCGTTGCGCTCCTCTTCCTGATCTTTATACAGGGTCGCGCAGCCCTTGGCCAGTTCGCGGATTTTTAGAATATAGTC
>QKHD01000235.1 GCA_003250175.1 Helicobacteraceae bacterium | reverse complement strand
GGCTTTTTGAAAGAGGTGCAGTACCTGCACTCCATCGGCAAGGGCAAGGGGGGCAGTCTGGACAACACGGTTGTTCTGGATGAAAAACGGGTGCTTAATACGGAAGGGCTTCGATTTGAAGACGAGTTTGTCCGCCATAAAATCCTCGATGCCATCGGGGATATGATGGTGCTGGGCATGCCCTTTTTTGCCCGTTACGAATCCTTTGCGGGAAGCCACCACCTCAACTTTCTGCTGACCCAGGCCGTTTTGGCGGATAAAGAGGCTTACGAGGTTGTCGAAATCGGCACCGTAGCCGAGAGCGTCATGGAAAAAGCCTTTGCCTAAAGCCTCCGTCGATGTGGTGGTGATCAGCATCACCGCCCCGTTAAAAATCGGTATCTACCGCTCCGGAGAGCTGATCGATTCCTTGGAGTCCATGGGCAAGAGCAGCGATGAGCTCCCCCGACTTTTCGGACGAGTTTTAAAAGAGTATAATGTCGCAGGAATTTACTACGCCAAGGGTCCGGGAAGTTTCATGGCGATCAAGATCGCCTACGTCTTTTTAAAAACCGTCAGCGTAGCCAAGGGAATCCCGCTCTATGCCAGCGACGCCTTTGTATTTAATCGGAATGCCCCCATCAAGTCCATCGGGAAAAACTACTTTGTCAAGACCGCCCACGGTATCGAGATAACCCGGGTAGAGACCCCCGCCGCCTGCCAGTTTGAGCTTCCTTCCCGGTTGGACAGGAAGCTTTTTAGTGAAGATGCCACGCCGATGTATATCGTGCCGGCCGTATAAGGAGAACCGTTGATCATATCCATTCCAGCCACCAGCGCCAATCTTGGACCGGGGTTTGACACCCTGGGACTTGCCCTGAACCTCCGTAACCGGATCGAAATCAAACATTCGAAGTTTTACAGCCTTTCGGTCAAGGGCGAAGGTGCCAATTTTCTGAAAAAGAAAGAGGGCAATATCTTTTTGCGCATTTTCGGCGAGATCTACACCTCCTTAGGCGGTAAAAACCCCGATGCCTTTCGCTTTATGTTTCATAACAACATTCCCATTTCCAGAGGGTTGGGAAGCTCTTCGGCGGTTATTGTTTCTGCCATTGCGGCAGCCTACGAAGCGGCCAAGGTCAACATCTCCAAAGAGGAGATTGTCAACATCGCCCTGAAGCACGAAAGCCATCCGGATAATATCGCCCCGGCGACCCACGGCGGTTTTGTCGCCTCTGTTGTCAGCCGTAACAAGGTTCACAGTATCTGCCACGAGGTGCCCAAGTTTCTCAAAGCGGTGATCGCCATTCCGGACAAGCCCATTTCCACCAAGGCGAGCCGCACGGCCCTGCCCAAGCAGATTCCCTTGGAGACCGCGGTGTACAACATCAGCCACAGCTCCCTGCTGACCGCCGCTATGATCAAAGGGGATTTTGAGATGCTCCGTATGGCGGCCAAGGATAAAATCCACCAGCAAAGCCGTATGAACAACCTTCCGGAGCTCTTTGATCTACAGAAGCTTGCCATGGAGAGCGGAGCGCTCATGAGTACCCTTTCGGGAAGCGGATCGACCTTTTTCAACATGGCCTACCGATGCGACGCACGCTATCTGAAAAAAGTCCTGACGGCGAAGTTTCCTCAATACCGGATAGAAATCGTCGATTTTGACAACAGGGGCCTTTATATCGAACACCACTAATTAAGTGTGTGTGAGATATAATCGTAGTATATGGCAGTACCGATAAGGATGTGTGTCCACTGTCGCGGACGGTTTGCGCAGGCTGATATGATCAGGTTGCAGTACCATAAAGCGGACAAGATTATCAAACCTTTCAGCGGCGAAGGCCGCAGTTTTTATCTCTGCAAGACATGCATCGACGATGCTAAACTTTTCAAAAGTGTTTGCAAAGTGTGCCGGACACCCAAAGAAGAATCACAACTACTGGTCAAAGTGCTAAAGGAGACATTAGTTTTATGAGCGACAAAGTAAAAATCAGCGAAGTGGCGCAGGAGACTGCAAAGAAACCCAAAGAGGTTCTGAGCGCCTGCGAAGCCCTGGGAATCGAAGCCAAAGCGGCCCAGAGCTCCATCTCCTTGCAGGATGCTGAAAAACTAATGGAGTATCTCATTACCGGAGCACCGGCTCCCGCACCCAAACAAGAACCCAAGAAAACTTCCGCCAAACCCAAGGCCGAAGAGAAACATGAAGAGAAGAAAGCTCCGGAAGTAAAAAAAACCGTAGCCGACGATGGTGACGATGACGCCGAAGACGATGACGAAGCCCGTGGTAAAAAAAGCATGGCCATGGCCAAGCAGGGCGGAAAAGGTCTGCGGATCGTTAAGAAAAAACGCCCTGCCGAAGATGAGCGTCCGGCCAAACGTATTGAGATTACTCCCAGAGAAGAGCATGATGACCGACCATCCGCTGACAGCTACGGTAAAAAAACCATTGCCGCGGACATCGCTGAAGAAGAGAAGAAAAAGCGTGCCAAGAAAGCACCTTCCATTCACAACAAAAAAGAGAGCGGCGTAAAAATCGACGTTCTGGCTGATCGCGACCTGAGTGACAACTACTATGATGACAGCGAAAACGAAGTCATCCTACCGGATCTCACCATGGTCAATACCAAGATGGAAGAGCCGGTTCGAAAAGCGACCAAAAAAGAGGACAACACCCGTCGTACTCCGCTGTCACGAAGTGGCGCCAAATACCAGCCCGGCAACATCAGCCGCGGCAAGCGTAAAAAACGACGCAAACCGATTGCGAGCACCGAAAACGAAGTGATCACCTCTATCGAGATTCCTGAAGACGTGCGTGTTTATGAATTCGCGGAGAAGATCAACAAGCCGATCAGCGAAGTCATCAAAGCCCTCTTTACCTTCGGTATGATGGTGACCAAAAACGACTTCCTGGACAAAGACTCCATCGAGGTTCTGGCCGAAGAGTTTGAGGTTGAAGTCCATACCAAAAATGCCATGGACGAGCTGGATTATGTCAGCGAATACGATGAGATTCATGAAGAGGTCGAAGGCGAAGAGCGCCCACCGATCGTGACCATCATGGGTCACGTCGACCACGGTAAAACCTCACTGCTTGATTACATCCGAAGCACCAAAGTAGCCTCCGGAGAAGCGGGTGGTATTACCCAGCACGTCGGTGCCTATACCATCATGAAAGACGGCAAAGAGATTACCTTCATCGATACCCCCGGGCACGAAGCCTTCACAGAAATGCGTGCGCGCGGTGCCAATGTTACCGATATCGCCATCATCGTGGTTGCGGCAGACGACGGCGTCATGCCACAGACCAAAGAGGCGATCAACCATGCCAAAGCGGCAGAAGTACCAATTATCGTAGCCATTAACAAAATGGATAAACCAGATGCCAATCCGGATGTTGTCAAGGGTCAGCTCTCAGAAATCGGTATCACTCCGGTTGACTGGGGTGGTGATTTTGAATGTATCGGTGTCTCCGCAAAAACCGGTGACGGCGTTCAGGATTTGCTTGACACCATTTTGGTTCAGGCTGAACTGATGGAACTGCGCGCCAACCCCAAAGCCCAAGCAAAAGCGGTCGTTATCGAAAGCTCCCTGGAAAAAGGGCGTGGTCCGGTTGCTACCGTCATCATCCAAAACGGTACGCTCCGCAAGGGTGACAGCGTGATCGCAGGCGTGAGCTTCGGCCGCGTCCGCGCCATCAGCGACGATATGGGTAACCAGATCAGCGAACTCAAACCTTCCGAAGCGG
>QKHD01000049.1 GCA_003250175.1 Helicobacteraceae bacterium | reverse complement strand
GGAAAGGAGAACTTGGCCATGAAGAGGGTCATGAAAAAGAGCATGATAAACGAGCCGACGGCATTGACCAGCAGCGTGGCAAAGTGGTACTCCGCCAGCCAGTGACGGGCAAAAAACTGCACCACCCAGTAGCGGGCGACCGCCCCTAACGCACCTCCGGCCGCCACATACAAAAACGGGTGCATCTTAGTAGTCGGTGGTCGGGAAGCGGCGATATTTCTGGTTTTCTTTTTTAAAGTAATCGCGCTTGTTGCTGCTGTAGAAAAAGTCCTTCGTATGGCTGCTGTGGTTGTTGGTCTCTCCACGCACCGGGGTCATCTGGTCTTCGACCTCGACCATCTCCGGAGTCATGCGGTTTTGGGCGCTCTCGTCGTAGATATTGCCCTCATCCGCATAGCGGCGAAACTCTTTTTGATAATCCATCAGTACATTGGGATCCGCCAGGCCGTCACCGTACGAATAAGCCTTATCCCACTCCGCCTGCAGGCTCATGCCCAGCAGTGCGGCCAACACAATCCATCGTCCCATACGCTTCTCCCTATTTGCTTTTGAGTTCTTTAGCCAGGTATTCGCCGGTATGGCTGCCCGTCTCTTTGTAGCTCTCGGCCACACCCTCCGGAACACCCATGGCGATCACCCGGCCCCCTTTGCTGCCGCCCTCCGGACCGATATCGATGATATAGTCCGCGTTTTTGATGACGTCCAGGTTGTGTTCGATGACAATGAGGCTGTTGCCCAGCTCCGTGAGGTTATGCAGCACGTTGGTCAGTTTGTCCACGTCGGCAAAGTGAAGCCCCGTGGTCGGTTCGTCCAGAATATAGAGCGTGCGGCCCGTATCCTTGCGGCTAAGCTCCTTGGAGAGTTTAATCCGCTGCGCCTCCCCTCCGGAGAGCGTCGTGGCGTTTTGCCCCAGGGTGATGTAGCCAAGCCCCACGTCTTTAAGGGTCTGCAGCTTGGCATGAATCTTCGGGTGGGCCTTGAAAAACTCGTTGGCTTCGTCCACGCTCATATTGAGGACATCGGAGATGTTCTTGCCCTTGTACAGCACCTCCAGGGTCTGGGCGTTGTAGCGGTGACCGTTGCAGGCATCGCACTTGACCATGACGTCGGGCAGAAAGTGCATCTCGATCTTGATCTGCCCTTCGCCCTGGCACTTCTCGCAGCGTCCGCCCTTCATGTTAAAGCTGAAGCGCCCGATGGTGTAGCCTCTGATCTGCGCCTCTTTGGTTTTGGTGAAAAGCTCGCGCACGTCGTCCATCATCCCCGTGTAGGTGGCGGGAATACTGCGCGGTGTCCGGCCGATGGGGGTCTGGTCGAGGTAGATCACCTTGTCCAGCTGCTCCAGCCCTTCGATCTCCACCCCTTGAATCTTCTTGACCTTGCGGGCGCGGTTGAGCAGCTCACGGGCCACGGGCAGCAGGGTCTGCAAAATCAGCGAGCTTTTTCCGCTGCCGCTGACACCGGTGATGGCCACCAGGTTTTTCAGGGGGATCTTAACGTTAAGATCACGGATATTGTTGATGGTGACATTTTTAATCTCGATCCAATCCGTCTGCGGACGGCGGTAGTAGTACTCGATCTTTTTGCGTCCGGTAAGGTAGTCCGCCGTCTGGGTGTTGCTGCGGAAGAGCTCCTCCTTGGTTCCGGCAAAGACCACCTCGCCCCCGAACTTTCCGGCGCCGGGGCCGATGTCGATGATGTAGTCGGCACTCTCGATCGTCTCCTTGTCGTGCTCCACGACAAAAACGCTGTTGCCCTTGGCCTGGAGGTTTTTCAGGGTACGGATCAGCTTCATCGTATCCCGCTCGTGCAGACCGATGCTGGGTTCGTCCAGTACATACATAACGCCCGTCAATCCGGAGCCGATCTGGCTGGCGATCCGGATACGCTGGGCCTCGCCTCCGGAGATGCTGCGGGCGTCACGGGAGAGGGAGAGATACCCCAGCCCCACGTCGCGCAAAAAGAAGAGGCGTTCACGAATCTCTTTGAGAATCGGCGTGGCGATCATCTTCTGCTGTCCGGAGAGGTAGCTAAACCGTCCCGTAAAGTCCGCATCGTCGAAGAACTCCTGGCTCTGTTCGATCGGCATGCCAACGATGTCGGCGATCCCGTGGTTGGCTACTTTGACGGCCAGACTCTCCGGACGCAAACGGTTGCCATTGCAGGCGTCGCACACCTTTTCGCTCATGAACTCGTTAAGCTCTTTATCATCTTTAAACATCTCATAGGCGATCTTGACCACCCCTTCAAAACGCTTGGTCAGGGTGTGGTTTTTCCAGGTGAAGGTGACCTCCTCCGGATTGCCGTGCAAGATCGCCTTGCGCTGGTACTCTTCCAGCTCTTCAAAAGGAACGGTGATGTCGATCTTGTTGGCTTCGCAGAAGCCTTTGAGCAGGTTAAAGTAGTAGCTTTTGTTAAAGCCGTAGAGGATTTTGACCGCACCCTTTTCGATGGGAAGGTGCTCGTCGATGATCTTGGTCAGATCCAGGGTGTAGCGGATCCCCAGACCGTCGCAGACCCCGCATGCACCCTTGGGGGCATTAAAGGAAAAAGCCAGCGGCTCCAGCGGCTCGAAGCTTACTTTACAGTCAAAGCAGGCCAGGTGCTCGGAGTAGTGAACCAGTGCGGGCGTGCCCAGCTCGTCGTGGTTGGAGATCTCCACCTCCACCTCGCCGTAACTCTCTTTTAAGGCGCGCTCCACGTCGGAACCCAGACGCTCTTTGTTGTCGTCCTTAACGACAACACGGTCGATCACCACTTTGATGGTGTGCTTTTTGGTTTTGCTTAGCTCGATCTCTTCGTCCAGACGCACCATCACGCCGTCGACCATGGCCCGTACATAGCCCTTTTGACGAAGGCTTTCGATCATGTCGTTGAAGGAGCCCTTTTTCTCTTTGACAAGCGGTGCCATGATGACACACTTCGCCCCGTCCGGAAGCTTGAGGATCTCGTCGATGATATCGCTGGCGCTCATCTGGCTGATGGGTTTGCCGCAGAGGTGGCAGTGCTGGGTACCGACCCGGGCATAGAGCAGACGCAGGTAGTCGTAAATCTCCGTGATCGTCCCCACGGTGGAGCGGGGGTTTTTGGAGGTGGTCTTCTGGTCGATGGCGATGGCGGGGGTGAGGCCTTCGATCTTGTCCACATCGGGCTTGCCGACACGGTCAAGGAACTGGCGGGCATAACTGGAGAGGCTCTCGATATAGCGGCGCTGCCCCTCGGCGTAGAGGGTATCAAAGGCCAGGGTGCTCTTTCCGCTTCCGGAGAGCCCGGTAAAGACGACCAGCTTGTTTTTCGGGATGGTCAGGTTGATGTTTTTCAGGTTGTTTTCCCGGGCGCCCAGGATCGAAATCTTATCCATTCATATTCCTCGTATTATTCGTCAAAAAAAATCTCATAAAGCGTCAGCACCAGCAGTGCGGCGTACATGGCCACGGTCCAGAGCTTGTGGCCCTTGGCATTGCTTTTCAGCAACGCGTACTGGCCCAGGGTTACCCCCACCAGCGAGGCCAGCGCCACCTGAATCCCGATACCGTAATCGATGTAACCCAGGTAGCCCAGGGTGATAAACCCGCTGATGGAGGAGAACATCACATAAAAGAGCCCGATGGCCGCGGCCTCTTTGGTCGTGTATTGCAGATAGCCCACCAAAATGGGGATAAGCAGAACCGATCCGCCCACCCCAAGCATGCCCGAAATCATACCAATTCCCACACCAATAATCAATTTAA
>QKHD01000189.1 GCA_003250175.1 Helicobacteraceae bacterium | reverse complement strand
TAAATCAGGGCGTGGTTCTTGCTGCCCGTGGCGATACCGATGCTGCAGGTCAGGGTCAGATCGATATTTTCACTGCTAAAGGAGTGCTCTTCCACCTCTTTAATAATCCGCTCCGCCTCTTTGACGGCAAACTCCACCACCTCTCCGGAAAAGAGCATGACAAACTCATCTCCGGAGAGGCGGAAAAGCAGCGCGTTTTGTGATTTGATGCTATCAAGAAAACGGGCAAACTGGCGAATCAGACTGTCGCCGAAGTCATAACCGTAGGAGTTATCGATCAGGGCAAAGTTATCGATATTAATCAACAGCACCGTCGAACCGCCCGCGTGTAGTCTCGCGTGAAGGCTGATGCTGTTTTTGAGCCCTGTCAGCTCGTCGGTGATCTGCTTTTTTTCCAGCTCGAAGGTCTGTTTGAGGAGGCGGGATTCTATCTCGTTGTGGTAGCGGCGGTTCTCTTCCCGGATCAGAATGTCATCCACCAATTTTCCCAGGGTCTTGATCAGCTGATCCGCCTGAACGGGTTTGAGCATGTAGGCATTGATTCCGACCGTCACGGCATCGCTGTAGTACTCAAAATCGTTGTAGGCGCTCATGATGGCGATACACTGCTCCGGAGCCTTCTCTTTGATACGCCTGGCCATCTCGATGCCGTCCATTTCCGGCATGCGCACATCGGTAATCACCAACTCCGGACGGTTCTCCCAATAAAGCTCCAGCCCCTCTTCGCCGTTTTCCGCCGTATAGACCTTGGGAAAGATTTTGCCCAATATCCCGGCCATGTACGATCTGACCTCGGCTTCGTCTTCGACGTAGAGCACACTCATGGAAAGGGTTTTATCTCGGAGAGCGGACGATTCTGACACGGTCCTGATCCTTAAAGGGTACTTTTTTCCATTAAAGCGTAAAGTGTTATATTACCAGCTTAATTTTTTGAAGGATTTTTCATGATCTTCACACCAGCCCACAACGAAAACGAAAAACCCGTTCCGGCCTGCCCGGCATGCGGCAAGAGCGGCAAACACGTCGAAGCCCAGACCGTCAACGCCCAGTTGAAAAAAGAGTTTAAAGAGCAGCTCGCCCACGGGGCAGATCAGTTCTGTTTCTGTACCAGCCCGGAGTGTGACACGGTCTACTACTCCCTCGACGGCACGGAAAGCTACCCGCAATCAGCCATCAAGTCCAAGGTCACCATCAAAAACGATGACCCCTCCACGCCGCTTTGCTACTGCCACAAATATACCAAGCAAAATGCACTCGATGATATGAAAACCATGGAGAACCACCGCCTTGTCCGCAAGATCAAAGAGATGATCGCCGGCGACAAGGTGTGCAAAAAAGCCAATCCAAAAGGCTCTTGCTGCACCATGGACATTCGCCTCTTTTTGGCTGGACACAACATCCCGTGGGATGAAAAACGTGTCAGCCTGATGCCCCGCTTTTAACTGAGCGTGGCGTAATCAAACGCCATGTCGCGGTAATCGTACATCTTCGTGTAGTACTCGTGAGCCATCCGGCCTGAATCAAAGGCCGGCATGATATCGCTCATGGAGTGCTTCATCATCTCCACCCAATCCTTCGGCTCGTCATAATACATCGGTATCACCGTCTCTTCCAACAGATCCATCAGCGCCTTGTTATCCAGTCGGTCCTGCTCCTCCGGAGGCAGCGTGTGGTCACAGGATGGTATGGTAAAGCTATTAATATTATCTCGGGCAAATTCCGGATGCCATCCATCGGGAATCGAGAAGTGAATCGCCCCGTTCATGCAGGCACTCATGCCGCTGGTTCCGGAGGCCTCGCGGGTGATGCGCGGGGTGTTCAGCCACAGATCGGCCCCTTTTTTCAGTGCCATGGAGAGGCTCAGCTCATAACGGAAGAGTATGGCCATACGTTTGATGTGGCGGCTTTCATAGATGAGCTCGTTAAAGATGTTGATGGCGTTGCTGTCTCCGGGATAGGGTTTGCCCGCCCAGATCACCTGAATGGGGCGGTCGCTGCGGTTAAGGAGCATCTTAAAACGCTCCATATCGTACTTGATCAGCCCCGGGCGCTTGTACTCCGCAAAACGGCGTGACCAGACGATGGTCAGCACATCCGGATCAAACATCTTGCCCGTCTGATCGGCCACGATGTCAAAGAGCACCCGCTTGAGGTGCTTTTTGCGGGCAATCAGTTGATAGTCTTCATGCTCTTCCAGGGCGCGGATCAGGGTCTTGTCAGCCCAGTAGCGGCGGTTTTGTGCGTTGGTAATGGGGATGATCTGGGCGGTGTGGCCCTTGTCCATCCACATCTGCGACGCCACGCTCTGGTGAATCTTGGAAACGGCATTGGCGATCTTGGAAAGCCGCAGGGCCGCCAGGGTCAGGCTGAAGCTGTCCCCTTCCGTTCCCGTGATCTCGCGGACCGTCTCGATGGGCAGGCCGTCAAAAAAGCCCATCTTTTCCAACAGGTGGATGTTGTGCTCTTCATTCCCCGCCTTTTCCGGCGTGTGGGTGGTGAAGACCATGTGCTCTTTAACCAACGCCGGGGTTTGATAGCGGTTGTAGAGGGAAAAAGCCAAAGGAATGGCGTGTCCTTCGTTGAGGTGGTAGATATCGACGCTGTGGTTGAGGGCTTCAAGCACCTTCACCCCGCCGATACCCAGCACGATCTCCTGGGCGATTCGGGTCTCTTCGTTGTTGTCATAGAGCTTGTGGGTGATGGTACGGGAGAGGAAATCGTTTTCATCCAGGTCGGTAGTCAGGAAAATAATAGGAGCTGTACCGAAAACCTCCGGAGGCAGCAGCATCGCCTTGATCCAGACCGGTTTTCCGGAGATGGTGACACTCACCTTTACCCCGGTCTCTTCCAGAAAATAGTAGTATTTGCGGCGATAGGCCACCGCCATGGAGCGGTCTTCGTTGCGGGTCTGGTCGTAATAGCCGTAAGACCACAAAATACCCACGCCGACCACGTGCTGTTTCAGATCATAGACACTGCGCATGTGTGACCCGGAGAGAAACCCAAGCCCTCCGGAATAGGTTTTGAGTGCCTGGTGAATGGCAAACTCCATACTAAAGTACGCCACGGACTTCCCATAGCGCGGGTCGACGTCGAAATAGTTTTCGATCATTGAGGTTTTGTTCGTTTCTACAGCCATTTTGTTCCCTCCATACTTCCATTGGTTAAGATTGATTGTTCGATTTTAAGGTGTCTGAGTGCCGGCGGAAAAGCGCCATGGGCCAAACTATCGGCAGCGTGGCTTAATATCTCCGGATTGCCCCGCACCACGCCGCCACCCAGTACGATGACGCCGGGGTTAAACAGGGCGGCCACGGTAGAGAGAGTGTGCCCCAGCGCCCTGTAAAACCTTGCAACGATCTCCAACGCCTCCACCGAGGCATGGGCTTTTAAAGCGGCCAAGGTCGGTTCGCACCCCAGGTTGTGATGGGCTATCCACTTTTTCAGCCCACTTCCGGAGCAGTAGAGCTCGATGCACGTATCCCGTCCGCAGCCGCAGCTAAAGGGAGCCTTTTCAAAGGGGATATGCCCGACCTCCACCGCCAGGTTTTCCACCCCGCGAAGCACGCGCCCCTCTTCGATATAAGCGCCCCCGAAACCTGTACCGATGTAGGCCAGAAAGATACTGGGAGCCTCTCTGGTGTGGTACTCCGCCAGGGCGGCGCAGCTGAGGTCGTTGTCGATCGCCAGCTCCACTCCGTATCGCTCTGCCACAACGGCTTTGAGATCAACGGGCGGCTG
>QKHD01000387.1 GCA_003250175.1 Helicobacteraceae bacterium | reverse complement strand
CACGGAGAAATCCTCCTCTACGCCCCCACAGCGGCCAAAGAGGAGTTCGTCAATGCCATCGCCTACCTGGTGCGTCGTTTGGACGAAAATACCGCCGAAGAGAACTTCCTGCGCCATGCTTTCGGCCTGAAGGTCGGCTCCAGGGAGTGGGAGCTCCTGCGTGACGGGTTTGAGCGCTCCCACCTGCAAAAAGGCGAAATTCGTGAAATACCCAAGCGCACCCAAAACCGCCGGACCGAATCCCATGAGGTTCACGGCACCTACGAATCAGGTATTTTTGCCAACGACCCGAGCACCGACTGGAGCCTGGAAGCTAATCGCCAGTGGGCGAAAGAACTCATCGACACCTGGGATTTCCGCAAGCATCCGCCCCTGGAAGCGGCCATCGTGGTAAACGGTGAACCCATCACCAAGGAGCGCAAGCAGCTCACCGCCACCGACCACGCCTATCCGGACGGCAGCGTCATCGTCGGCACCTTCCCCCTGGCGACGGACGACGATGTCACCGCCGCCATCGCCGTGGCCAAGGCCGATCCGCAAGGGTGGCGGAAAACCACGCGCCGCGAACGCCACGCCCTCATCTCCCAAACCGCCCGCATACTCCACCGCGAACGGGGCAACCTCATGGGGATCGCCGCCGCCGAATGCGGCAAGGTGTTTAAAGAGACCGACGTGGAGATCTCCGAAGCCATCGACTTCGCCCAGTTCTATCCCCATGCTCTGGAGAAGATCGAAGCGTTAAAAACGGTGACAACCTCCCCCAAAGGTGTCGGGGTCGTGATCACCCCGTGGAACTTTCCCGTGGCCATTATTGCCGGAGGGATCATCGCCTCGCTCATCACCGGAAACACCACGATCGTCAAGCCCGCCAGCGCCTCGGCCCTGACGGCCTACAAGGTGTGCGAATGTTTCTGGGAGGCCGGAATTTCCAAAAAGGTGCTGCAGTTTGTCCCGTGTCGCGGCGAAGAGGCGGGGATGACGCTGAGCACCCATCCGGATGTGGATTTTGTCATCTTTACCGGAGGCACGGAGGCGGCCTTGCAGATTCTGCAACAAAATCCCAGGGTCCATATTTCCGCCGAGACCGGGGGCAAAAATGCCACCATCGTCACCGCCATGGCCGACCGGGACATGGCGATTAAAAACGTTTTGCAATCCGCCTTTAGCAATGTGGGCCAGAAATGCTCCGCCACCTCGCTGCTGATTTTGGAAAAGGAAGTTTACGACGACCCCGCCTTTAAAGCGGCTCTGGTGGATGCGGCCAGCAGCCTCCCCGTGGGAAGCCCCTGGAATCTGCAGAGCCGTATCGGGCCGCTGATCGCGCCACCCAAAGGCAACCTCAAGGAGGGCATCAGCCGGCTCGACCCCGGCGAATCCTGGGCACTGGAGCCCCAAGTGGTCGATAACAACCCCTACCTCATCTCCCCGGGGATCAAATGGGGCGTTCGACCGGGCAACTACTGCCACACCCATGAGCTTTTTGGCCCCGTCATCGCCGTCATGCGTGCCGAAAATCTGGAAGATGCGATTCACATGGTCAACGCCACGGGCTACGGTCTCACCTCCGGAATCGAATCCCTGGACGAACGGGAACATGCCGTCTGGAAAGCCAATATCAAAGCGGGCAACCTCTACATCAACCGTTCCACCACCGGGGCCATCGTGCTGCGTCAGCCCTTCGGCGGCATGGGAAAATCCGCCATCGGGGCAGGGATCAAGGCTGGGGGCTGGAACTACGTTACCCAGTTTGTCAACCTTGCTCCGTCCTCCGAAGCACCCAAAGAGGCCTTTGAATCGGACTCGCCCATTGCCCAGGCCCTTAGGGCCCTGGATTCAAAACTCTTTCACAACGAAACCGCCGATCTGCAACATCTCAGCGCGGCCATCGGCAGTTATGAAAAAGCCTATAGGGGGCACTTTACCCAAGAGTCGGATTATGTCCATCTGCGCGGGGAGGAGAATCTGCTGCGCTATCTTCCCCGCCGCAACGTACTCTTTCGGCTTCGGGGCGATGAACGGCTTTATGATATTTTGGCGGTTGTTTTTGCCGTCAAGATTGCCGGCATCCCCCTAACGGTCGCCCTGCCCCATCTTGAAGGTGAACGTCTTTCACAGATCGAAGGGCTTTTGGACGCTATCTTGGATGAGGGAGATTCCATCCTGCACCGAAGCGACAGCGAGGTTGCTCTGATGCTGGAAAATTTTGATGCGATTCGTGCTATCGATATGCAGGCAATCGGGGATACGGTTTATGCCAAGGCGGCCGAGCTGGGCAAACATATCCATACGGGCAAGGCTCTTCCGGAAGGACGGATCGAGTTGTTAAAGTATTTTGTGGAACAGAGTGTCACCTACCGTTATCATCGGTATGGCAATCTGGGAAGACGGGGGAGTTAAATCCGGAGCGACCCCGCTCCGGAGTAGACAGGTTGGTTTTAGCCGATAATTGTTACGTTTTCAGCTTGAGGACCCTTGGCGCCCTCACCGATTTCGAAAGTCACTTGTTGACCTTCCTGAAGGCTGCGGCGGCCGTTTCCAGTGTTGTTGTTGATTGCGCTGAAGTGAACGAACACGTCTGCGCCACCGTTTGTCTGCTGGATGAAGCCGTAGCCTTTTTCGTCGTTAAACCATTTAACGCTGCCTGAAATTACTTGACCTGACATGGTACCTCTTTTTCATCGGATAGTCGTCCGATTGTTATTACTAGAGAAAATCTTGCGATGGATCTATACGGGAGGAAGAACACGGAAGAAGATGTTGCCCGAAGCGAACATTCGACACGCTTTCATCGAAAGTTTTCTGAAAGGATTATATCACGTTTTTAAGTTTTTCAAGCCTTGATAACAATTTAAGAACAATCCGCCGTTGCCTGAGCCAGTTTCTCCCATATTTTCACCATGGCAAACGTATCCAGCCGACAGTACTCCAGCAGCTCTTTTCGGGTTTGCTCCACCTTGGTCGGGTCATTTTCCAGGTGCAGCAGGGCATAACGCACCATCGCCTCCCCACCGTCACCGATGGCCAGCACACTGTAGGATAGCTCCGGAACCAGGGCGGGCAGAACCGCCTTGATGGAGTGCCGCCCCTTCATCGCCCGGGTGTAGTACCACCCCTTTTCAAAGGGAAGCATCAGATCGGTAAAACGCCCCAGCATCCCGTCTAGCTCGTTTCGAAGGGTCGCGGACTGTTCCGCCAGCCGCTTGATGACCCCCTTTTCAAAGGACTGGTTGTAGGCGATGATGCTCCCCTCCGGACCGATGTGACGGCAAAGGGCCTGGGCCAGCTCTTCCCTCGGGTCCTGCCCCGCCCTGCCCAAAAACTCGTAATGCGCCGGCTCCGCCTCCGGAGCATCCAGCCGGTGCAGGGAGAACTGAAAGGGAATCTGCTCAAAGGGGCGCACCCGGTCAAACTCCGGAACCGCCTGCTGGTAGGTTTCAAAGTCAAGAAAGTAGAGGGGAAAGTGCAGGCCCTTTAAAAAGGCGGCAATGGCCGGGGCGTCGATAAACTCACGCCCATGAAGTTCCGCTTCGATCTGCCGGGTCTGCTCCGGACGCAGGGGAAAGTCGGCGGGAATCTCCTCAAAACGGACAATCCCCTGCCGAAAAAGCTCAAACTTCTTTTTTCCAGGGAGCTTGTGCAGATCAAAAACCGAAGGGGTGGGCACATGAGCCCAGCAGCGGATGCGGTAGTCACAGGGATAGGGGTCGTTGCACTGGGGGCCGATGGCGATCTCCGGCATGGCCGCACCGATCCGCTG
>QKHD01000346.1 GCA_003250175.1 Helicobacteraceae bacterium | reverse complement strand
CCGGCGGAAGAGCTCGCTGGCCTCCTGGGAGTATTTGTTTTTGTACCGGGCCGCCTCTTCGAAAAGAAGGGCCGCCGTGACAATCTGATCTTCCTCCAGATAGGTGTGGGCCAGCTCGATAATGACCAGGTCGTTGCCCTGGTATTTCATCTTGGCCAGTTCCAGAAAATGGCGGGCCTTGTCGATCGCCCCGCTCTTTCTCAGCGCACTGCCCAGGGCCAGGTAATCTTCCACCTTGACCTTCTCCGTCTGCAGATACCGCTCGCCGTAAAGGGTCGCCTCCTGATAGAGCTTTAGCTCCACGAGGTAGAAAAACCGCTGGCGCAAAAAGGGGGCATAATCGGGAAATTTCGCCTCCCCTTCATCCAGCACGTTCCAGGTTTCGTTGGGCTCTTCCAGCTTCCAGTGACACTGGGCCGCCACGCTGAAAAGCTCCGGTTTCTCCTTGGCCAGCTCCCCCGCTTCGGCCAAAGCGTCCAGGGTTTTTTGAAACTCTTTCAGGGCGTAGTGGGCCTGGGCAATATAGATAAAAACACTTCGGTCCTGCTGCCCCTCGGTAACGGATTGACGGAAGTCTTCGATCGCTTTTTGATAGACCTGCTTTTTCAGGTAGACCAGACCCCTTAGGGTATAAAAACGGACTTTGTCTATACCCTTTTGGTTAAGGTCGACACTTTTTAGGGCCTGCTCCGCACGGTCGAAATAACCGTCTTTGATGAGGACGGCCGCCAGGGTGATGTAGTCGATCTCCTCCGCCTTTTTGGCCGGTTCGGCCGCAGCCAGGTGCGTCGTGAAACCAATAACGAGCAGAAGCTTTAATAGCTGTTTCATAACATGACCCTTCATTAGTTCAGATCGAACCGGATTTTTTGTTTGGCCCAGACTTTGACCGGTTTGCCCTGGTACATGGCCGGGTCAAATTTCCAGTTTTTGACCGTCCCCGTCGCCGCGTCGTCAAAGACCCCTTCGGGATAGGATTCGAGCAGCTTGACCTGTTCGACACTACCCTGGGTGGAGATGAGCAGGTTGAGCGTCACATACCCGGTGATCCCCTTGGAGCGTGCCTGGGCGGGGTACTCCACGGGGGTGCGTTCGCTGGGTTTGGGCGGATCGTCGACGGAGTCTTCCGTCATGACGACGTTGCTCATATCCCCTAGAAGGCCGTCGCCGATCTGGCCCATGCCGTCGAGGCTAAAATCCGGAAGCCCCAGGTCAAGCCCGGCGATGGCGGAGCCGATCACCGGCATGGGTGCCTTGGGGGCGCTGGCCTGTTTTTTTGGCTGGGGTTTGGGTTTTGGCTTCGGTTTTGGCTTCGTCTTGGGAGCCTGCTGCACATCAAAGGAGGCTGTCTTTTTGACCTCTTTTTTCTCCGGAGTATCACTTTGGTTCATGATAACAATGGAGCTGAAAATCAGCAAAGACCCGAAGACCATCCAAAGGATTGCCTTCAGGCGGTAGGAAAGTCGCTTGTTGGAGCTCATCGTGGGTTATCCCGCTTCGTTCAGGGTACTGACCCCGACGTCCTTGGCTCCGGAGAGGCGGCACTGGTCAACGACTTCAATCAGGCGGCTGGCCTTGATCCCTTCATCGGTTACGACCAGCACCGATTTCTGGGTGGAACCGCGCAGCAGGTCGCGCAGTTTGCTCTGCAAAACCCAGATGCGCACGGGCTGGTTGTCCACATAGACGTCGCCGGTTTTGTCGATGTAGACGCGGATCGCCTTGGTCGATGCCTTGGAGGCGCTCGATGCCGACGGACGGTCGATGTCCAGCTTCATGTCTTTGACAAAGGTGGTACTGACCATAAAGAAGATCAGAAGAATAAAGACCATGTCGATCAGTGGCGAGATATCCACGTCGGCGTTCTGGCTTTTTTTAATTCGGCATCGCATAGTGTTTTCCTTTGTATTTCGTCAACATTTTTCGGCTTCGCTGCAAACCAGGTCGGTGATCTGGTCCAGCTCCCGCTCCAGCTCTTCCTGACGGCGGTCGAGCATCTTTCCGATAATCAGTCCCGGCACGGCCACGACCAGACCCATCTGGGTGGTAAAGAGCGCCTGGGAAATCCCTCCGGCGATCCCTCCGGATTGGGAGAAGAGCGACATATTCCCCAAAGAGTCAAAGGTCTCGATCATCCCGGTAACCGTTCCCAAAAGCCCGGCCAGAGGAGCTACCGCAACCAGGATACGCACCGTCTTGGCGTAGCGCTTCACCTCTTTGCGGTGTTCAAAAAAGAGGTCGTCCAGGTAAAACCGGAGCTCCTCTTTTTGCTCTTTTGCCAGTTTGATGGCCTTGACCACCGCATCGTCGATGATGCCGGAGGGCTCTCGGTCATACCCCTCGCGGTACTTTTCCAAAAGCACCCGCACGCTGCGGCTATTGCCGCGTTTGAGCATGTGAAAGCGATACCCCAGCATGTACCAGAGAATGATCGTAATCAAAACCAGCGGGGGCATGACATAGCCGCCCGCCTGGAAGTAAAAGAAGAACTTGGAGAAAAAATCCAGAAGCATGGCTTAGGCTTCTTTGCTCTTTTTATAGATATTGGTGACGTGCAGAGCCGCCTTTTCCATATCGTTTTTAATATTCTCCGCCCATCCGGAGAGCAGGTTGCCAAAAATCAGTGCGGGAATCGCCACGATCAGACCAAGCTCCGTGGTAACCAGCGCTTCGGAGATCCCTCCGGAGAGCATTTTCGGATCGCCCGTACCAAACTCGGTGATGATGTCAAAGGTGGAGATCATCCCTGTGACCGTCCCCAAAAGACCCAGCAGCGGGGCAACCGCCGCGATAATGATAATCATGGAACCGAAGCGATCCAGATAGCTGTTTTCGTGCAGAATGCTCTCGCTGATGATGTCTTCGAGGTGTTCGCGGTCGCGGTCCAGGTTACGGATCGTTGCCGCCAAAACACGGGAGGTCGCGTTGCGGTACTGGCCGCAGCGCTCCAGGGCTTCGTGCAGGGTGCCGTGACGGACGGTGTTGCTCACATCGGTGGTCACCTCATCCGTAGAAACACTGGCCTTTTTCAAAAAGGAGATACGCAGACCCACCAGCACCAGGGCAAAAAGCCCCAGCAACACGATGACCCACGCCACGCTGCCACCACTCTGGATGACATCCAGGGCGCTTTTTTCCTGCTTGGCTTCGACCTCTTTATCCAGGGATTCGTAGAGGAAAATGGCGATGCTCTCATCCTCTTTGCCGGTCAGCTTCTTTTCAAAATCGCCAACGGGGTCTTTCCAGAGTTTGTAGTTTCCTTCACCGGCGGGAGCCAGGGCGCCCTGATACTTGGCGCTGATCCCGTAGGCGGCCACGTTGCCCACTTTGATAATGTGACCTTCGGCCTTGGTGCCGTCTTCGAGGTAGAAGCTGCCGTTTTCCTTGCGGACCTTATCCAGGGTTCCCAGGGTCTGGGCCGCATAGGTGTAGACACTTTCCAGCTGCACATAGGGCTTGACCTTGGCGGCCGCTTTGTAACCGTATTTTTCCAGGGTGGCTTCCGCCTGCATCAGAGTCGCCTCCGTCAGTCCGGAGTTGTCCTTGACCCCTTCCATGTCGCGCTCGGCGTCGGTAAGGCTCTGGGCCTTGCGCTCGGAAAGCGTCGTCTTGGCGATAAACTTCTCCTGCAGGTTGGCAATGGTGCGCTCCGCTTCGTCGATCTTGCCCTTGGACTCTTTCTTCACTTCCGCCAGACGGGTTTCAAGGGCTTTTTTCTGGGCTACCAAAAAGGCATACTCTTTTTTATACGCCTCTTCCA
>QKHD01000334.1 GCA_003250175.1 Helicobacteraceae bacterium | reverse complement strand
CATGAACTCATAGGGAACCATACCGGTCTCACGCGCCGGAACGCGGTCAAGGTGCATGATCATCCCGCTTCCGGAGCTGCTGGCCATCTCGAAGGAGGAGCTGGTCAGACCCGCTGCACCCATGTCCTGGATACCGACAATGTAATCGGTTTTAAAGAGCTCCAGGCAGGCTTCCATCAGCAGCTTTTCCGTAAAGGGGTCGCCCACTTGAACGGTCGGTCGTTTGCTTTCGCTCTCGTCATCGAAGCTATCACTGCTCATGACCGCGCCGCCCAGACCGTCACGGCCTGTCTTGCTGCCGACGTAGATGACAGGGTTGCCTACCCCTTCGCTGCGTGCGTAGAAGATTTTGTCTTTTGGGGCCAGACCTAGGTTGAAGGCATTGACCAGAATATTGCCGTTGTAACACTCGTCAAAGGTGGTTTCACCCGCTGTCATCGGTACGCCGATGCAGTTGCCGTAGAAGCTGATACCTTCCACAACCCCACGAACCAGGTGGCGGTGCAGACGGCCCATTTCGGAGTTTTCATAGGCAGCGCCGAAACGCAGGGAGTTCATGTTGGCCACGGGACGGGCACCCATGGTGAAGATATCGCGCAGGATGCCGCCTACGCCGGTTGCAGCGCCCTGAACCGGTTCGATAAAGCTGGGGTGGTTGTGGCTCTCCATCTTAAAGACGGCGGCGATGCCGTCACCCACGTCGATAACACCGGCGTTTTCGCCCGGTCCCTGAATAACCCAGGGGGCCTTGGTCGGGAAACCGCTCAGGTATTTTTTACTCGACTTGTAGCTGCAGTGCTCACTCCACATAGCTGAAAAGATCCCGATCTCGACCAGGTTGGGTTCGCGACCCAGGATCTTTTTGATGTGTTCATACTCATCCTTGCTAAGCTTGTGGGAGCTGAGTACTTCTTCTAGATTTTCCACCGATTCTCCTTTGACGTGGTTACTTACCTAAACAAAAATTGCCAAACATCTCATCGAGCATCTGGTCGTGCTCGTAGGGTCTGGATATGGCGCTGAGGCTGGCTATGGCCTCGTTGATATGAAAACTGAATATCTCCAGCTCGCCCCGCATCAGCGGAGCAAGGGCGTCGCTCAAAGCCCTCAGGGTCATTTCGACCTGGGCGATCTGACGTTTGGAGATAAGAATCTGCTCGCTGCTGTCACTCATCCCGTCGAGCACGTCGGTCAGACGGGCTTTGAGTGGGCTAATATCGCCCCGGCACGAAAGGGAGACCGGAGCGTCTTGTTGGAGCATTCCGATATCGAATTCTGCGGGGAGGTCGGACTTGTTGATCACGGTAATGACCGGCTTGTTCCCACTGACTTCATCAATCAGGGAGCGTATTGCCGTATCGTCGTCATCCAAGGGTCGCGACCCGTCAAACAGTGAGAGTATTATATCAGACTCTTCTATCATTTTTTTTGAGTAGCCGATGCCGATGGCTTCGATAGCATCGCTGCTTTCGCGAATACCCGCCGTGTCGACGATTTTGATGGTGTGACTGCCTAAAACAATAAACTCTTCCACCGTATCGCGGGTGGTTCCCGCCACTTCGCTGACGATGGCCCGTTCATAGGCCAGAAGGGCATTAAGCAGCGAGCTTTTTCCGACATTGGGCTTGCCCACGATGGCCACCTTGTAGCCCGTAAAAAACCCGTCACGGTTGCGGCTGGAATCGAGGGTTTTCTGCAGGGCGGCCTGCAGGATTTTCAAAGAAGAGGCAAGCCCTTCGAGCAGGTCATCCGGAAGCTCCTCGTCGGCGTAGTCGATCATCACCTCGGAGTGGGCCAGAATACGGATTAGTTCATCCCGCTGGGCATCGACAAACTGCTTTAGCTCGCCCGTCAGCTGTCGGGCGAGGAGTCTGGCACTCTCTTTACTCTTGGCATCGATCAGGCTGGCGATCGCTTCGGCCTTGGTGAGATCAATCTTGCCGTTTAAAAAGGCCCGCTTGCTAAACTCTCCCGGCTCCGCTGCACGGGCACCCAGGGCCAGCAGCTCGTCGATGGCCAGCATCGCCACGGCGTCACCGCCGTGGAGTTGAAACTCCACCACATTCTCACCGGTGAAGCTCTTGGGATTTTCAAAATAGATGACCAGGGCTTCGTCAATAAGCTGACCGTCTCGGTCATGCAGGCGGGTTAGTGTGGCGTGGCGGGGGGAGAAGGTTTTGCCTCCGGAGAGGGCGGAAGCAATGGCAAGGGCCTCGGGGCCGCTGAGGCGCACGATGGCGATGGCACCCCGGCCGCGACTGGTGGCCAGGGCAACGATGGTATCAAAGGTCATCGGCGGTTTGCAAACTCATTGACGATGATGTATTTTTCACCGATGGAGTTATTCCGGATGGCAACATACTTGTCCGGAAAAGCTACGCGAAGCTCCTTGAGAGCGATCTGAACCAGAACACCGTCAAGGGGTTTGGTCTGGCCTTTGCCGTAGCGCTCGATACCCTTTTTAATGGGTTCGAGGTATTTGCGTACCTGATCCTCCTGGTTTTCCAGAAACTCCGCAATCTCAAGGCGTAGCAGCAGGTTGTATTTGGGGTTGATCCAGTTAAAGAGCATATAGGAGAGGGCTTTGTAGCGATACCCCTCCTTACCGATCAACAGCGCGGCATCGGGACCGTCAAATTTGACCTTGACGGTCTTTTCATCGTAGTAATCCACTTCGGTCAGGCTGACATCAAAGCAGCTCTGGGCGAAGAGTGCATTGATGCCCGCTTCAATCTCTTCGAGAACGCCCACATCGCCAAATCCCTGGTTGAAGGTGTCAAGGATAGTATCCGTGCTCTTGCTGACGTAGCGCGGTGCTTCAGACTGGGCTGATACTGGCTGAGGTTCAGCGGCTTTGTGAGCCGGTTTTGTATTGGGTTTTGAATCGTAAGAGCGGGGTGTTTTTTGAGGAGCCGGGCGCTTCTTCGCGGGTTCAGGCGAATAGGCACCCTTGCACTTTGCGATGATAATCGCATTTTTTTTAAAAAGTCCGAGGAACCCTTTGGAAGAACTCTGGACGATCTCAAAGTCGAGATCGGTAATGGAACATCCTAGTTCTTCCGAGGCCTTGGTATAGGCCTCTTGAAGCGTGGGAGCCTCAATCTTTTTCATGTCTTTCTGCCTTCGCTGCGTCCATACGTTTATTGATGATGTATTGCTGTAGTATAGACAATAAATTATTAACAAACCAATAAAGTACCAGACCAGCCGGGAAGGTCAGGAAGAAGAAGGTAAAGATCAGCGGCAGGAATCGGAAAATCTTCTCCTGCATCGGATCGGTAAAGTTAGACGGCGTAATACGCTGCTGGACATACATGGAGATACCCATCAGGATCGGCATCACGTAGTAAGGGTCCATCAAAGAAAGATCGGTGATGTAGAACCAATCCGCACCCTTCAGCTCGATCGCATTGACCAATACGCGGTAGATGGCGAAGAAGATCGGAATCTGCAGCAAAAAGGGCAGACAGCCACCCAGTGGGTTAGCACCGTGTTTTTTGTACAGATCCATCATGTGGGCCTGCAGTTTCTGTGGATCACCCTTATATTTGCGCTGAAGGTCTTTGATTTTTGGTGCCAGCTCTTTGAGCTTGTGCATGGAGACCATCCCCTTCGCGCTCAATGGGAAGAGGATCAGACGCACGACGATGGTCAGCAGAACAATCGCCCAGCCCCAGTTGCCCGTATACCCGTGCAGCCAGTTGAGGAAAACGAAGAGAGGAGCTGCCAGGAAGGTGAAAATGCCGTACTCGACCACATCC
>QKHD01000408.1 GCA_003250175.1 Helicobacteraceae bacterium | reverse complement strand
ACTCTGGGCCTGAAGGGCGCGGATACGGGCCAGCTCCGCCTCTTTGGAGGCCGCACCCATGAAACCAAGGGGCAGGGAGAGAGCCAGAGTGACGCGTTCGTCGTCTCCCTCTTTTTCCTGTCCGGCACCCAGTTCAAAGGTGGAAAATCCTCCGGTTAGTCCGGAGCGACCCGATTGGTAGCGCTCTTCGGCCCGGTAGCGTTTTTCCATGGGGTCGGCGGATTCCGGAGCCATCTGGGGCGGGGTCAGGGGGGCCAAATCGTTGCAGGTCAGTTCACTGACGTCGGGGCTGCCCAGCAGTGCGCTTTTCAGCTCCGCCATGGCGAGGCTCAGCTCTGCCTCGGCCCGCTCCGCAGCCAGGGTCTGCTTGGCCAGCTCCATATCCACCAGAAGCCGTTCGTACTCCGGATAGGCACCCACGTTGATACCCTGGTGAATCTTGCCGTGGATTTTGCGCTCTTGTTCCAGCCGTTCGGTGCGGTAGCTCAGGTGGCGTTTGGCCAGACAGGCGGTGTGGTAGGCGAGGGCAACATTCAGGCGCCCTTCGTGGCGGCTCTGCTCTGCCAATGCGGCGGCCCGCTGACGGTTGGCGTCATTGGTTCGCATCGCATCCCCGATATGATGGGGCATGCGCAGGCTCATGGAGAGCCCGACACGGCTGATGCTCACATCGGAACTGCCCGGAGTGGCGAGGGTGCCTTGCTCCAGCTCCAAGGCCGGGGCGTCCAGGGCGTTTTCGGCTTCGCCTTCGCTTTGCAGCTGGCGGCTTTCAAGCTCAATGTGTTTGGTATGCGGACTGCTGTGGTCGTAGTATTGTAAAAGGGTCGTCAGGTCGGCGCCAAACAGGGCACCGCACAAAACGAGCGGAATAAAAATACGGGGCATGATCCCTCCAGTGTGATCGAAATCTATAAATTATGGAAAAGGGTGGGGACGATCAGGCGAAACGGGGAGGTTGGAGCTGGTGGTAGTCGTTGGGGTGGGAAATGGGGTGACGGTAGGGGAACGCCTCATAGGTCGCATTGACCCGGGGCAGGGAAAAATCCGTCGCTTCGTGCAGAATGGACTGGTGCATCACCGCGTGGGCAGCGCAGTAGTTGTCCCCGTCGCACGCTCCGGAATTGGCGCTGAGTACGACGTTTTTCTGGCACAGGGGTTTGGTAATCAAAAGGTCGTGGGCAGAGACGGTGGCAATGGCAAGAAGCAGGAACATCAGTACCGTTTTGCGTAGGCGCATACACACTCCTTTGTTAAGATGAGGGCATTATAGGTGACTAGGGTAAATCAACGGTTAATTTATCGCCCCTTGGCTACAATTTTACCACTTTTACGCGAGCGAGGAGCGGCAATGAACCGAATCACATTTCAGGCAATCATGTGGATGATCTTGGGGGTTGCGGCGCAGGCGGAGGTGGAGCTGACCTCCAAAACCACCCTGCAAGGCGATATCCGCGCCCTCTTTTTTCAAGAAGACGCGGCGAAAACGGCTCAGGCAACCGGCGTAGGGCTCAACGCCTGGATCGAGCAGACCTGCCTGTTTACGGACAACCTGGTCTGGGAGATCGGCGGCGGGGTCGCGGGCATGGCAGCAGAGAGCGACCCGGGTGTTGCGGCGGATTTTGGCATGGCCAAGGCGGGGGAGAGTGCGCTGGAAGACTCCCAAAACTATGGCATCCTCAGCCGCCTCAACGGTCGATTGAACCTGGGCAAAGGGTTTGTCAAGGCCGGTTATCAGGTGGTGGAAACCCCCCTGGCCGGGCGCCATGACATCCGCCTGATCCCCAACAGCTTTTTAGGTGCCGTGGCGGGATACGGCAAAGAGACCAAGATGCAAGTGGGCTACCTCAGCCACATGGCGGGCAGCGACAGCACCCGTATGGAAAACCCCTACGCCTACCACAGTCTGGCCGATGCGGCACTGGGGCAGTTGGGTCTGAACGATGCAGCGGTAGATGACAAGGGTGTCGGGCTTTTCGGTATTAGCAACGGAACGGAAGAGGAGGGGGGACGCTACCAGTTCTGGGGTTACCTCATGCCGGAACCCGTGGAGGGGCTGGGCGACGTGCGGGCCCTCTATCTTGACGGCGGTCTTTCCATTGACAACGTCGATATCGCCGCCCAGTACATCACCATGGACAACGACATCTGGATGAACATGATCATGGGGGCACGTCTGAGTATGGAGTTTGACCGCCTGGAAGTGACCGTGGCCATGAACTCCTACACCGCCAACATCCACGACCAGACCAAGCTGGCCGCCCTGGGGCTCAGTACCGCCCATGCACCGCTCTGGTACGCCTGGGGCGGCAAGCCGGAGTTTGTCAGCGGCGAAGAGGTGGACGGGCGCTACGCCAACTGGGGTGATGCCTCTGCCGATACCAACACCAGCACCTACGTCTCCGAAAAGAGCGGCAGCACCGCGTACATGCTGAATCTGCTCTATCAAAGCAGCGATGCCCTCTCCCTCTCTTTAGGCTATCTGCACTATATGGACCGGGTCGGTGTGGTGCAGGCCATGGCGGAGTTCGGGTTTGGGGAGAGCGTGAGTCTCTTTATTTTGGGTGAGCACAAAATGTATGACAAGAGTTATGCCGAGGCCGCGGGGATCGAAGAGACCGCGACCATCGTGGAAGGAAAACTGGGCTACTTCTTCTAGCCTAGTTGGCGGGGGAGATCTCCTGCAAAACCTGCATAAACATCATGGGGTGGCGCGGGCCGAGAATCTTCTGGTAGCGGGTTTTGAGATCCGGAGAGAAGAAAAAGACCGCCGGAACCCCCTGCACGTTCAGCGCCTCCGGATAGGCGTCGTTTTCCACGTCGATTTCGACGCTGACAAAGCGGGTGTTGAGGTAGTCGGCCACGGCTTTGTTGGCAAAGACCTCCCGGTGCATCTGCTTGCAGTAGCGGCAGTGGGTGGTGCTCATGAGAATCATCAGGGGTTTGTTCTCTTTGGCTGCGGCGTTGACCGCCTCGGTGAGGTTGGGTTTCCACGAAACATCGGCTAAAAGCGTCGAAAGGCCCAGGGCCAAAATCATCAGAAGTTTTTTCATATCAAATTTCCTTGCCATAGATAGATTACGATTTGATTACAAAAAGATTACAAAAAACCAAAATCCTTTAAAACGATATATTCTACAATACCGCCACTATCTAATTGATTACGACTGCAAAAGGGAGCCCCATGGACCTCAAGAATATAGAAAAGATTGAAAAGGCGACGGAGTTTGGCCGTAAGGACTCGCTGCGTCTGGGGCTTGCCCTCTTCTTTTTGATCGGCGTGATGCTGTTTGTCTCGCTCAACACCGGTGCCCGTATGGACATGACGCTGATGATTGCCGCCATGATCGGCGGCTACATGGCCATGAACATCGGCGCCAATGACGTGGCCAACAACGTCGGTCCGGCGGTGGGCTCCAAAGCCATGACCCTGACCGGTGCGATCGTGATCGCCGCCATCTTCGAAGCCTCCGGAGCACTAATTGCCGGCGGCGACGTGGTAGGGACCATTAAAAGCGGTATTATCGACCCGGCCTTTATTAAAGACAGCGCGACCTTTGTCTGGCTGATGATGGCGGCGCTGCTGGCCGCTGCGCTCTGGCTTAACCTCGCGACCTACCTGGGTGCACCGGTCTCCACCACCCACTCCATCGTCGGTGGGGTTCTGGGTGCCGGGATCGCCGCAGCGAACTGGGACATCGCCAACTGGAGCACCATGGGTGCGATCGTCTCCAGCTGGGTAATCTCACCCGTTCTGGGCGGTCTGATCGCCGCGATTTTCCTCTATACCATCAAGCGCACGGTC
>QKHD01000091.1 GCA_003250175.1 Helicobacteraceae bacterium | reverse complement strand
AAACATAAAAACAGCCTAGTAAATTAATGTAAAAAAGGTCGGTAATGGTCGCGATTTTACCCGTTTTTATCTGATTTTGCAAGGTTGGGGCGCTTCACGGGGAAGCGCCGGAGGGATTACCAGTGAATGGCGGTGGTGAGCATCATGGCGTCGTAGTCGCTGGTGGACGCCGCGTCGTTTCGGTACTGTTTGATGTTGGCGATCAGCTTGATTCCGGGCATATAGTCATAGGCTACACCGGCAATCAGCAGGCTGCCGCCCTTGGATTTGTCTTCGACACCGTCTTTTTCCCATTTGGTTACGTCGTAACGGGCCAGAACGGTATAGTCGCCAAAACGGACATCGGCATTCGCCGAGTAGATGGTGCCTTCTACCTTGTCCTGGGCGCGGCCGTCATTGGTGTAGGTATCGGTGCTTTTAATGTACTGGGCAGCAATCAGAAAGGCCGGCTGGTTGTAAACCATGTGTAGGGAGTTCCACTGACGGTCGTACTCGGCCGGGTCGTTGGCGGAGACGTTGTCATCTTTATGGTTGCTGCTCATCATCCAGGCAGTGGAGATGTGGAAATAGCTGTCTTTTTTTGCTTTGACTTTCTTATCGCCGTTACCCAGCACGCTGTAGGACAGACGCCCTTCAAAGGAGAGGCCGGTGCTGTTTTTCTGCATGGCGGCCGTTTTGTCGGCGTGGTAACCTTCACCGTTAAACAGACCGATTTCGGACTGGAAGTAGGGCAGTTTGGTTTTAACATTGACACCGAAGTCGGAGGAGTTGAGCAGGTCCGGTCGATTAGCGGAGGAATGCTTGTCTTCCAGAACAACTTTGTTGATAGAACGCCAGTACCATCCGTTGTGCTCTTCGTAGTCGATCCACGGACGGTGGGCGATGCCGATCTCCGCTCCGGAATAAGGGGCAATGTCGTTGAGCCAGAGGTAGGCGTATTTGACGTAGACGGTGTTGTAGCCGTCGATCTTGTCGGCATCGTTGCCGCTGGCGAGCTCCTTACGTGCGTCCAGGGTGACACGGAAATAGTCTTTGTCCGTGAAGTAGGATTTCATCTGAATATAGTTACGTCGGGATTCAAAACCGCCGGAGGTCGGGGTGGCTGAATTGGGGTTAATGGAGCTGTAACCAAAGTAATGGGTACCGCTGAATTCGATTTTTTTGATCAGGTTGGCTTTGAGAGTGAGCTTTTCTTCTCCCTCGGCATCACTGCTGTTTGCCCACAGGGAAGTTGCCACGAGGGCGCTGCACAGCAAAGCTGTCAGGTTTTTTGTGTACATGTTGGGACTCGCTTTTGTATTTTGATGGAGGGAGTTTATTACAGAGAGATTACAAGAAGGTTACAAAAAATGTCAAGGCTCCGGAGCTCCGGAGCCAGAGGTTCAGGTTTTGGAGTTGACAAACTCCGGATAGCTCTCCAGGCCGCATACCTCGAGATCCAGTCCGTCGTATTCGTTCTCTTCACTGGTTCGAAGTGGCAAGATGAGATTGATCAGTTTGAGTACCACATAGGAAGCGACAAAGGCAAAAATTGCAATCGCCACGATCCCCTTAAGCTGCCCAAGCAGGGTGATGGAATCACCGTCAGCGGCAAAAAGACCAACCGCCAATGTTCCCCAGATACCGTTGACCAGGTGAACGGAAAGGGCACCGACGGGATCGTCGATCTGAATCTTGTCAAAGAATGGAACCGCCAGAACCACCAGCACCGCACCGATACCGCCGATGAGAATCGGCTCATAAATGTTATAGAGATCCGGACCCGCCGTGATGGCTACCAGTCCGCCCAGGGCACCGTTGAGAATCATGGTGATATCGAGCTTGCGGTAGCGGGCATACATGATAAGCCCGGCCACAATGGCTCCGGCCAGACCGGCGGTATTGGTGTTGAGAATGGTCAGTGCCACGGCGTCGGCACTTTCCTTGGAGGCGATGCTGCCCACGGAGCCACCGTTAAAACCGAACCAGCCGATCCAGAGTAAAAACGCCCCAAGGGTGACAAGCGGAATGTTGGAAGCGGGAATCGCTTTGATCTTACCGTCTTTGGTGTATTTGCCCTTGCGGGAGCCAATAATCAAAATAGCAGCCAAAAGGGCCCACCCCCCGGTGGAGTGGATGACGGTCGAACCAGCCAGGTCGTACATGGAGAGATCCAGAAAAGTCCCCGCCAGCATATCCGCACCCCAGACCCAGTTAACCACAACGGGGTAGAGTACCGTAGCCATAATCACAGTAAAAAGGGCCATGGGAAGAATTTCAGCACGTTCGCTGATGCCGCCGCTCATAATATTGACAACCTTGCCCACAAAGGCCATCTGAAACAAGAAGGCGGCATAGAGGCTCATGCTGTCGCTTCCCCAGGCACCGAAGGCGAGGGTGTAGCCGAAGAGAAGAAAACCCATGGAGGCCACGGCGTAAATCATGGTGTTCATCATTAAGACGGCGGAGACGTTTTTAGTACGGACAAGTCCCGCTTCGAGCATGGCAAAGCCCGGAACCATGAAGATAATGAGAACCATCGCAAAGAGAGCGAAAAAGGTATCGATGACGTAGGTGAGATCGTGCAAAGAGGGTCCTTTGGATGAAATATGCAGAATTATACATCCAAGGAAAAGAGAAGGCTGGTTAAAAAATAACCAGCCCGAAAATTAGACTGCTTCGGAGTCTGTTTCTCCGGTTCGGATACGAACCGCTTTCTCTACGTTGGTAACGAAGATTTTACCGTCACCGATTTTGCCGGTTTTGGCATTGTCAGTGATCAGTTTGATGATTTCATCAACCTGGTCGTCGTTGACAACCAGATCGATTTTGATTTTAGGAAGGAAATCAACCACATACTCAGCCCCACGGTAAAGTTCCGTGTGACCTTGCTGGCGGCCGTAACCTTTTACTTCGCTCACGGTCATACCGGAGATGCCCGCTTCTACGAGCGCTTCTTTAACATCTTCCAGTTTGAAAGGCTTGATTACTGCTTCAATCTTTTTCATAAATTAATCCCCCGATTATTTTGAGATTTTGTTGAATTCTGGATAGGCTTCCAGACCGGTTTCGTGCAGGTCAAGGCCATCGAATTCTTCTTGATCGTCGACACGCAGACCCATAACCAGTTTGATAACATACCAGGTGATGAAAGAAGCAACGAAGACGAACAGACCAATAACAACAATCCCTTTGATCTGCGCAATTATAGTAACTTCAGGGTTAAAGATACCAACTGCCAGAGTACCCCAGATACCTGCTACGAGGTGAACGGAAAGGGCACCGACGGGATCGTCGATTTTCATTTTGTCAAAGAAAGGAACCGCGAATACGACAAGCGCACCACCGATGATACCTTCGATAAAGGCAACACCCATACCGATGTCAGGACCCGCAGTTACGGAAACCAGACCGGCAAGGGCACCGTTAAGTACCATGGTAAGGTCCACTTTTTTGTAGATCAGCTGTGTGAGGATCGCTGCGATGATCGCACCGGCAGCAGCGCCCATGTTGGTGGAAGCGACAACCAGGGAGATTGCTTCGATATCAGCTTTTGTACCCATAGCAAGAACGGAACCGCCGTTGAAGCCGAACCAGCCCAGCCAGAGGATAAATGTACCCAGGGTTGCA
Source organism: Helicobacteraceae bacterium (assembly GCA_003250175.1). GTDB lineage: Bacteria > Campylobacterota > Campylobacteria > Campylobacterales > SZUA-545 > SZUA-545. The sequence continues at coordinate 199 of QKHD01000091.1, read as the reverse complement.
AGTGGCAGGTTGGAGCCTGGCATAGGCTTAACGGTGCCGTCTTTTGCGTATTTGCCTTTGCGGGCACCCAGCAGAAGAACACCGGCAAGTGCTGCCCAGCCGCCAACGGAGTGAACGATAGTAGAACCGGCGAAGTCGCTAAAGCCTTCAATCAGACCGCCCAGAGCTGTTCCGCCCCATGTCCAGTGACCTTGCAGAG
>QKHD01000349.1 GCA_003250175.1 Helicobacteraceae bacterium | reverse complement strand
TTACATTTGAAAAACTTCCACCAATAAGCATTTTCCCGTCATCTTGTTTGACGACAGAATATATTTTTGCATCATCCGTTTGAGTTTCATCGGTTGACTGAATAGACTTTTGAGAAAGTTCAGAAGATGTTTTTCCCGTAAGGGTATATGTCATCGTTTTTGTCTGAAGGGTCTGTACAGACTTATTCGATGCAGTAGGACTAGTAGAAGATATTTGCAAAAAATTGTCACCTCCCTCGACGATACGCTCATTGGTAACCATGCTGACAAATCCAGCATGTGTGCTGTTGTGTGCAATTTCTTTCACCGTAGTTCTTTTGAGATTACTATCTGAAGAATCACTGGATGATCCAGATGAACAGCCGATAAATAAACCGCTTATCGAAAACAAAACGAAAAAAAGAAGGAACTTCATAATTAACATTTGTTTTAAAATTTGTGAATATTACAAAAGAAAAATAAAGATTGTCAATAAAATATTCATTTTATATTCATATTTTTTTATACTTATGTTGCGCATTAAAATTCAGTCAATGCCGACGATATTCGCAAGAAATTGGCCAACGCCTACCACTCCATCGAAACGCTTTCTAAAAAGAAAAAGCGGAGCAAATACAACAAAGACCACCGCTACAACCTGATACCCCTGTGCAAAAAGCACCACGACCTGGTGCACGAAGGCAAGCTCCGGATCAACGGCTTCGTCATGACGGACAAAGGGCTGGAGCTGCACTACACCGAAGGGGAGTAATCCCTATTATCTAGCCACGTTTCTTCCTTTCCGGCGTTATAATAATTATAGAGAGCATAAGGAAGAAGCATGAAACGAATGGTAGGTATAACGGCAGCTTTGGTGACGGCATGTAGTGTGTGGGCTGGGGAGAGCAGCTTTCACATCGCCCCACCGCCCATTGTGGAACCCACCTTTAAAATGGGGGATGAAAAGTACCGTATGGACCCGATGCTGATCAGCATCGAAGCGCCCGATCTGGGCATCTCCCTCTCCGGAGCGGGGGTGAATTTCAGCGGCCGGAGCGTGATGTCTCCGGAGACGGCGGTGGATTTTCAAGGGGCCTTCGTGGCCCTGTCGGGCACCATGCCCGGGTCATACCCCATGAGCACCCCGACGGGATTTTATGCCGTGCCGGAAGGCGATGCGGATGTGACGGGTGTCTCCATGGCCTTTAGCGCCAACCTGGAGTTTCTGGTTTTAAACGAGACGGCGGCCAGTCTGATCCTCTTCGGCGGGCCCTCCCTCTCCATGATGAGCATGAACATGCTGACCCCGTATGAGCTAGTGCGCACTAGTGACTTCGCGGTCTTTACCGGTTATACGGACACCCTGACGGTGACCTCCACCGTGGGCGGTTTCCAGTTTGGGGTGCAGGCGGGGGTCAACCTGGGGGACGGCGTGACGTTTGCGCCCTACATGGTGATGGGCAGCTACTCCGGAACCGCCACGCTGACTGACGCCCCCGGATGGCAGGGCGCACCTTCATACAGCTACACGGCGGATATTCCCGCCTACAGCGTCATGAGCATGGGGATGGATATTATCATCGGTGATTTCAGCGTGGGGAGCATGATTCAGTCTATGCAGAGCGAGGACTCCGACTCCCCCGTCCAGACGGTCATGATCAAGGCCGGGTTTATCTACTAAAACGAGGCGATAATGTCCTCATCCAGGGCGGCGGGGTCGAGTTTGTAGGTTTTGTGGGCGGCTTTTTGCAAAATCCCCTTCTCCCCCAGCTCCTTAAAAATCTTGATCAGTGTCGGTTTGGAGATGGCGACGTGCTCCATGATCTCACTGTAGGAGGTGTTGACGACATAGTCGGCACTCATGCGGTCGGCGATGTAGCGCACCACCTCCACCTGCTTCGAATCGGTGATGGCGGAGATCATCTTGATGATGATGTTTTTGCGTCGCAGCTCCTGCTCGCGGAGCAGGGGTAGGAGAATGTCATAGAGGGTATTTAGCAGCTCCTTGACATCGATGGGCTTGACGATGTAGCCGTCGACCTTGAGCTTGATAGCATCCAGCAGGTACTGGGTGTCGGTGTGGGCGGTGGTAAGAACCGTGGGAATATGAATCCCCCGCTCACGTCGCAGCAGCTCCAGAAAGTCGATACCGTTTTCATTTTCCAGCAGAATGTCGGAGATGATGGCGTCGATCCGTTCGCTTTCCAGCACCTTGATGGCTTCCGCCGTGTCGGTCACGGCAAAAATCTTCCCGACGAAATCTTCCAATACGTCGCTGGTATGCTGTAGCAAAAAGCGGTCATCCTCGATATAGAGAATATGAAAATGCTTTAAAATATTAAGATCTTTGGGCACCCTGTCTATCCTTTGATAGGTATTTCGATAGTAAAAAGTGTATTCTGACATGCCTCGCAGTCCTGGGTCGTCCCGCTGACGTTTTGGCATTTTATCGAACCGTTCATGTGTTTCTCGATAATCTGTTTGGACATATACAGCCCGATCCCCGTACCGGCACTTTTATATTTGGTGGTGAAGTAGGGCTCGAAAATCTTGGGCAGCACCGTCTCGTCGATACCGGTACCGTTATCTATAAAATGAATCCGCACGACGCTATCGTTGCTCGTGACCGAAACCCGGATTTCCCGCTTGGGGCAGGAAGATTTCACGGTCAGGGCATCCTTGGCATTGCTGATGAGGTTCAAAAAGACGTGGGAGAGCTCGTTGTAAAAGCCGTGGACGGTGATGTCTTTGTCCATCTCCACCGCGTAGCGGATCTGGTGCTTTTCCAGGACATATTTGGAGAGCTCAAAGGCGTGGTCGATGCAGCCTTTGAGGCTGAAATCCTTTTTGGTTTTGTTGGGGTTGAAGAAGTTTTTAAAATCCTCCAGGGTCTGGGACATGTTTTTTGCCAGTAGCAACGCGTCTTTGGTCTTGGCGTTGACCACCTCCGGAGTGAGTTTGCCCAGCTCCATTTTGGTCTGAAAGCTCTGGATGATCATGGAGATGGCGCCCAGGGGCTGGCGCCACTGGTGGGCGATGTTGCCCAGCATTTCCCCCATGGCCGCCAGTTTGGCCTGCTGGAAGAGGATGATGTCTTTTTTACGGCTCGCCTCCACCTCGTCTTCGATCCGTTTTTCCAGGGAGTTGTTCAGCTCCACCAGCTCCCTGGTTTTGCGGTCGACCTTGTGTTCGAGCAGGCGGTGGAGCTTCTTAAAGTCATTAATCAGCAGCACGGACAGTACGATAGAGAAGAAAAAGACCGCCAGAATCGAGAGGATGGAGAAGAGAAAGATGTAGTTAAAGAGGCGGTCGGTTTGGGCTTTTTCACTCATGGCATGTTTGAGGTCGTAGTTAATCAGGCTCGTAAGGTAGATTTTCACGGCGTTGATCTCATAGTAGATATCCTCGTAGGCATCGATGTCGTAGGTGTCGACATAGCGGTTGATGCGCCCCATTTTTTCGTCAATATTTTGCATCAGGCTTTGTTGAAGCAGGGGATTTTGATCGTCGTGGCTGTCCGGAGCGAAAACGTAGGTGATGACGGCGGTGAAGTAGTCCGGTTCGTCCAGAGCGGCGCGGCTTTGCTTATAGCTGTTCCAGTAGGTGGCGCTGAGATTTTTGGCCAGCTTCAAAATCTCCGCCCCGTTGTGGCGGTCGACGGAGCCGTCGCGCATGTCGTGGATCGTCTCCTTGATGTTGATCTCGTAGACATCCTTGAGGTTTTCCAGCTTGATGAGCGGTTTGGTGCGGTTTTCAAAGAGCTTTTCGTAGTCTTTTTTAATGGCGAACATGGAGATCTGCGACAAAATGATAATGGTCAGCATCCCCCCGGCAATGATAAAAATGAGAAAATTGGTCTTGTTGGTAAAGGCGATGCGGTCAAAGAAACGGATCATGCGGTTCACGGATGTATCTCCCTAAACGCACCTTCGGCGTATTCGAAGAGATAGGTCTTATCAAGCAGCTGGTGCTTTTCCCCATGGCCGAGCGGTATGCCGCCCAGACTGTTTTCGGGAAGCTTCCGGATGCTCTCAATAAACCTTCCGGGCGTCAGGTTCTCTCCGGATTGCACCAGGGCTGCGACGGTCGCCTTGGCGGCGATGTAAGCCTCCAGAGAGATAAAGCTGTAGGAGGCGGACGGGGCGAAGCGGGCCATCTGCTCGCGGTACTCCCTGACGACAGGAACACTCAGGTCGTCGTAGCTGGGTACCACCTGGGAAAAAAGCAGGTTGGTGCCGTCTCCGGAGAGCTCCTGCATCATGGCGTCCGCATCGCCGAAGGAGACGGTGGCAAAGAGGGTATTTTCAAACCCGCTCAGCTTTCTCGCCCGTTGAATAAATATGGCGTTGGCCTTGTGGGCCCCGATCATGATGACCGCCTCCACCTTACGGTGCCGCATCTCGTGGAGGGCGTGGGAGATGGAGAGGGTGTTGCGCTTGTAGCTCCCCTGGGCGACCAGATCGAGGTGGGATTGTTTCAGGGTGGCCAGCAGCAGGGTATAGACCTCTTCGCCATAGTCGTCGTTTTGATAAAAGACCCCGTACTGGGTAATGCCCCGGCTCTCATGGAGGTAGCGGACGAGATGGTTGATCTCGTCTTCGTAGCTGCTGCGGATGTTGACGATATTTTTATACCCCGGGTGGCGGAGGAAACCCGCCCCCGTAAAGGGTGCCACAAAGGGGCGGCCGTTTTGGGTGATGACGGAGAGGGCGTTTTTAATGGTTGGGGTTCCCACAAAGCCGAAAAAGGCGAAGACATCCTCACTTTTTAAAAGCGTATCGACGTTTTTGAGGGTGAGTTCTGGTTCGTACTTGTCATCCAGCGCGACAAAGCGAATCGTGCGCTCCCCCAGCAAATGCTGCGTTTTGGCGTAGGAAAAATAGCTTTGGGCCCCTTGCATGACCCCTTCGCCCCACTCCTTCATGATGCCGCTTTTGGGCAGGGAGGCGCCCAGCACAATGGTATCTGTCTGTGGCTGCAGGCGGTAGGCAAGGAAAAGGGCAATCAAAAGAGCGACGAAAAGAGCGGCAAGGATTTTTTTCATAGGCGTTCCGTTTGGTGATGAAAAATTCTAGCATTTCTCCCCCCAAAACCCCTCTTAACAGCAGCCGCAGAGCAAGTTTGTGGTTTCGATGGTAGAATGTGAAAAAAACTCGATTGGGCAGATCGTTTCAAGGGCACGACATGAATTTTGAAGCACTACTTTTTTCCGCACTCTTTTTATTAATTACCGTCTCCATCACCGTGGGGATCTCCAAAAAACTGGGACTGGGCTCTATTTTGGGTCTGTTGGTCGCCGGGGTCATCGTGGGGCCGTACTCCCCGGGGCCGGCCCTTACCGACCAGGTCGAGGCCCTGCGCCACTTCGCCGAAATCGGCGTGGTGCTGCTGCTTTTCCTGATCGGTCTTGAGATGCGGCCAAGCAAGCTGTGGAGCATGCGCAGGGACGTTTTCGGCTTCGGGAGCCTGCAGATTATCCTCTCCGGATTTGTCATCGCGGGCTATCTCGATTACGCCCTTCCCATCGAAGCGGGGGTCGCCTTTTTGCTGGGTCTGACCCTGGCACTCTCCTCCACGGCGTTTGTCATCCAGATTCTGCAAGAGCGCGGCGAGATCGCCAGCCGTTACGGCAGCAGCTCCTTTGCGGTACTGCTCATGCAGGACCTGGCCATCGTCCCCCTGCTGGCCATTGTGCCCATTCTCTCCGACGGGGGAACCCTTTCGGGGAGCGTGCCGCTGTGGCAGCAGATCGCCATCGTCACGGGGATGATCGGTTCGGTCTTTATCATCGGCAACTACATCGTCCCCTTTTTGCTGGAGCGTTTCGCCAAGGACCGCAATAAAGAGGCCTTTATCTTCACCGTCATGCTCTCCGTGGTCTTTGCCGCGTGGGCGATGGAGCATGCGGGGCTCTCCATGGCGCTGGGTGCCTTTATCATGGGGATGACCCTCTCCGGATCAAAGTACAACCTCCAAATCGAAGCGCACATCGAGCCCTACAAGGGGATTTTGATGAGCCTCTTTTTCGTGGCGGTGGGGATGTCCCTCGATCTGGAGATCGTCATCGACCACCCCCTGACCATCGCCCAGCACGTCTTTATCATCATGCTCTTAAAGATCATCGTGCTCTTTTTCCTGGCGGTCTTTTTCGGCCACACGCGCAGCAACGCCTTTCGTATCTCCTTCCTGCTCTCCCAGAGCGGGGAGTTCGGTTTTGTTTTGCTGGGCGCCGCGCTCAGCCTTGGGGTGATCGATACGGAGATTTTCGCCGTGGGGATCGCCGTGATCTCCATCACCATGCTGCTGACGCCTTTTTACATCAAGCTGGGGGAGATGTTTGCCAGCCGTGCGCCGGTGGAGGCGAGTGCCCTCAAGGGGGAGATTCCGGAGGATGAGAAGTTTGAAGGGGTGGTCATTGCCGGATACGGCCGGGTCGGCCAGGTCGTGGGCAATATTTTGGAAGGGAGTCAGATTCCCTACATCGCCTACGACATGAACCACGAGCTGGTCACCACCATGCGCGCCGCGGGCAAGCCGGTCTACTACGGCGAGATGAGCGACCCCGATTTTCTCGAAGCGATCAAGCTGGCCAAGGCCAGACTGGTGGTGGTGACGGTGGACACCCCCATTCACGCCCTGCGGGTGGTCTCCCACATCAAGAGCATCTACCCCTCCCTCAAGGTCTTCGCCCGAGCCAAGGACATGAAGACCAAAAACCTTCTCATCAAGCACGGTGCCAACTGGGCCCTGCCCGAAGCCATGGAGGGAAGCCTCCGGATGGGTGCGGAGACCCTGTATGCCATGGGCGTCGACAAGGAGACCGTCCGCGATCTTATGGGCAGCCTGCGTAAAGACGACTACGCCGCTTTGGAGAGTTAGGCCTCACCCTCCGGGTGGGTCTTGAGCAGCTCCTCCAGTTTGGTCTTATCGACCGGTTCGCCGATGAGGTAGCCCTGGAGGTAATCGACCCCCATCTTGCCCACGATGTCCGCAATGGCCTGGTGGGAGACATACTCCGCGATGGTCTTCATGTTCGCCTTTTGGGAAAAATCGACCACCGTCTCGGCGACAAAACGGAAGTTCTCCTCCTGCTGGTCGAGGTTCTTGATCAGGCTGCCGTCGATCTTGATGTAGTCGGCGTTGAGATTGAGCAGGTAGCTGAAGTTGGAGTAGCCCGTGCCGAAATCGTCGATGGCGATCTTGCAGCCGAGCTCCTTGGTCCGCTGGATAAAGCGGGTGATCTCTTCGAAGTTCTCAATCCCTTCCGATTCCACCAGTTCCACCACCACCTGGGAGCCGATCTCGTTGGCGGCGACCTCTTCGAAAAAGTGGTCGCAGACCATGTCGTTGAGGATATCTTCGAGGGTGAAGTTGATGGAGAACTCAAAACGGCTTCCCTTGAAGGTGGCGATGGCCTGGTCGATCATGGCGACGGTGATGTGCGGGTAGAGTTTGGCCCGCTTGGCAATATCGAGGAAGAAGAAGGGCGAGATGACCGAGCCGTCTTCATCGATGAGGCGCACCAGGGTTTCGAACTTTTCGATGCTCTTTTGTTTGATGTTGAAGATGGGCTGGAAATAGGCGACAAACCGGCCGTCATCCAGGGCGCGCTTGATCTTGTGCGTCCACTCCAGGTTGCGGCGGTACATCTCGGCGATGTTGAAATCTTCGTCGTAAATGAGCAGGTCCTTGCGCTCCATCTTGGCCCGCTTGAGGGCGATATCGGCGTTGATCAGCAGGCTCTCGCCCTGCCCGATGGCCAGACCCGAGGTGACGCTTAATGTGATGGCGCTCTCGTTGATCATGAGCGGCTCTTTGGTGATCTGCAAAAGGATGGTCCGGATCGCCACTTCGTAGCGACCGATGTCGCCGTGATTCATGCAGCGCAGGGCAAACTGGTCGGCATGGAGGCGATAAAGGGAGATGTCGTAGATGCCCACGACCTCCCTGAGGCGTCTGCCCACTTCGCGGATGACGTCGTCACCGATCTGGTAGCCGTAGAAGTCGTTGATCTCCTTAAAGGCGTCGATGTCCAGCAGGGCGATGGTCGAATCCCCCTCCGCCTCGCGGATATCGTCGATGAGCTTGTAGCGGTTGCCGTAGCCCGTGAGGGTGTCGGTGTGGTAGAGGCGGCGCAGCTCCTCTTTTTTCTCCAGCAGCTCCGTAATGTCCTGACGGGTGGAGATGTACTCGACGACGTTGCCGTCGCCGTCTTTGATGGGCATGATGGTGACGATAACGTCAAAATAGCCGCCGTCTTTTTTCCGGTTCCGGAGCGTACCGTGCCAGATATTCCCGGCAAAGATGGTGGCGCGCAAGGCGGCCAGAGCATCCGGAGTCACATAGTCGCCGTGGAAAATGTTCTGGTTTTGGCCGATCAGCTCCTCTTTGGTGTATCCGGAGATCTGGCAGAGGGCATCGTTGACGTAGGTGATGACGGCGTTGGCATCGTTTTTGGAGACATAGGCCGTTTCGTCCAGGGCGGTTTTGTACTGCTCGAGGAAGTTAAACTGTTCGTCCAGGTCTTTTTCCAGGCGGCGGGTATGGCGGATGGCAAACCAGGTGTTCAGCCCCAGCAGAATAATGAGGGCTACCAGCGCCAGGCCGCCTTCCAAAAGGCGGCCGTTCATCTTCTCCTGCAGGGCGGCCCGCTCTTTGTCGATTACCACCTCCAAATCACGGAGGTAAAAGCCCGTGGCTACCAGCCAGCCCCAGGGGGCGTAGTAGAGCACGTAGGCCTGTTTTTCACCGGGTTCTTCCGTACCGGGGTAGAACCAGTGGTAGCTGTAGGCAAACTCGCCGCTCTCCCTCGCCTTGGTCACTTCCCGGAAGATATAGACCCCGTCGAGGCTTTTATACTGGCTGAGATCGCGGTGGAGCAGCTCTTTGTGCAGAGGGTGCATGACGACCCGGTCGGTTTCGTCAAAGATCCAGAAATAGCCCTGGTCATTGGGGCCGAAACGGATCGTCTCGATCTTGTCCAGCAGGGTTTTTTTCAAGGCGCCGATGGTGGCGTCCATATTGCACCCCATCCCGACGATCCAAGGGGTGCCCGCCACCGGTTCGAGGTAGCCGATGACGGTGGTGGCACGGCCGTTATGGTCATGGTAGGGGTAGGAGAAAAAGCCCTTGCCTTTGCGCTGATGGATGGTCACGGCGCGCTCTTGCAGCAGGCGCACGTCGCCTGCGGTCTGCTGGGCCGCCTCGGAGTAGCCCGCCAGTTTTCCGGTTTTGGCATCGAGGAGGAAGTAGAACTGGTTGTCGTTGCGGGAGGTGATTCCGGAGACGATGGACTCGATCTCGCTGGTGGGAAGCGGACGATTGCCGTGGGCGCCGACCAGACTTTTTAGTATCGTCTGGGTCGCCTTCATGTTCTCAGCCAGCAGGGTGTGGGTGCGCACGGTGGCCTGTTCGTGTTCGAAGCTGATCAGCCGGATGATGCTCTCGGTCTCTTTTTTGACCATCAGCTCGTGGCGCTGGAAATACTCCGTGCGGTACTGATCCGCGCGGCTTTGAAAGTCTTTATAGGGAAGATAGATCAGAAAATAGAGGAAAAAGGAAAAAATAAATCCCACCGCGACCAGGGTGCTGATGACGGCGATCTTGGAAAAACTTTTCATGGTGTATCCGTTAGTAGGCTCTCGTAATAGGGTTAGTATATCTTAATTCAATCTGAAAACGTGCAGGATTTTTCCGAAGCCTCACGGCTCCGGAACAAACTTGGAGAGCAGCCGGATGTAGGCGGCCTGATAGGTGATGGAGTTTTCCGTGATCTCGTAGGAGACATCGTCGTCCACGGTGTTCCAGCTGCGGTAGCTCTTGGCGGCGGGCTGTTCGGTAATCCCCTGGGTCGAGCCCGCCATGCGGGCGTTTCCGGAGTAGTTTTCATTGGGGCCTCCCACCATGTAGCCCGGCGGCGGGCCGTAGCTGTCCAGGGTGCTGTCCCAGACGCTGCCATCCCTGAACCACATGTGATAAAACTGGTCCACCGAGGCTTCGGCGCCGAACTCGCCCATATTGGAGAGGTAGACCAGATTCATGGGGTTGCGCCCGTGGAGGTAGTGCAGGTAGTGGGCGGCCATGTTTTTCAAGGTGGTGTTACTTTCCGAAATACCGTAGGCGATGGGGTTGTAGAGCGCGGAACCGGCGTGGCTTTTGCCCCGGTTGCTTCCCCAGGTGTAGACGTCGATGGGGGCGAGGTAGCCGTCGCTGCTATGCTGGTAGTAGGGGGCGAAGTCGTTGTAGGGAGAATCCAGCAGCTCCATGTAGGTGCTTTGGATGCTGGCGGCCAGGGTGGCGTTGGCCTCCGGAAGGGCGGCGTAGAAGAGCAGGGCGTTTTGGCTCTCTTCGGTTAGGCCGTCGGGCATGAGGTAGCCGCCGTTGGTCTCGTCCATCATGGTGGCCTCTTGGTAGTGGGCTTCGATGTAGTCGTGGAGGGTGGTGTTGTGATCGAGGGCAAAGAGGTAGATGGCGGCGTTGAGGCGGTTCATCTTCTGGGCGGCGGTGCTGTCTTCCGCGGGGGCATTGACAAAGCTGCCGTTGTCAAACTCGGCGTAGTCAGAGTTATTAACAAGCCAGCTCCAGGCCAGCCGGGCGGCGTTTTGCAGCTGGGCGGCGTAGGTGGCGTTGATATCGGCAAAGACCAGGGCCGCGTGGGCGAAAGCCCCTGCTCCGGAGGCGGTGGCCGATTGGCTGGCAAGGGAGTAGCGTCTGGGGACGGTGTCGGTGCTGGGTGGGGTGGTGGCGTCCCAGCTCGTGGAGGCGACCTTGTGCAGGAGGTAGCCTTCGGTCCGTTGCATTCTTAGCAGCCAGTCCAGTTCATATTTGACCTCGTCCAGCAGGTCGGCCACCCCGTTGCCCGATTCGGGGATATTGTAGTCGTCGCCGAAGGCGGCGGGGTTTTCCTGGTAGGCAAAGAGCAGGTCGTGCAGGGCGCCGTCGGCGAAGTTGACGTACTTGTTAAAATCCCCCGCGTCGTACCACCCTCCGGAGAGGTCAAGGGGGGTGGTGTTGTCATCGACGAAGAGGCAGGTCGCATCCTGGAGATGGCTGGCGTTGTCCTCCCAGCGGCTGCCGGCATAGGCGGCTGATTTGGTAAAGCCGATGCGTTGGTAGAAAAAGGTGCGCACCGCCTGAACCAGCACGTCGCGGTAGACACCGGTGCCGATCTCGAAGGGGTAGGAGGCGATTTTATTCACCGGATCGTAGACGTAGAACATCCCCGTACCGTTGTAGTCGGAGAAGTCGAAATACCAGACCTTGTCGCCGGAGGCGGCGTCGGTCGCTCCGGCGTTAAAGGCGGTGACAGCTCCGGAGTAGGCCAGCTCGCCCTCTTCGGCATGGTGCAGCTCGTAGGTGTCGCCGGGGGTAAAGACGTAGTCACTGTGGGCGTCGTAGCCGGTGACGGCGCGGGAGACAATGGCGATTTTCTGCTCATCGGGCAGGTAGCCGAACTGATCGACTTTGATCGTTTCGGAGTAGGTGGGGTCGGAGATTTGGGCGGTGGTGCTTCCGGAATTTCCGGAGCAGGCGAAAAAGCTGAAAACCGCTCCGGCCGAGGCCAGAGCAAGGAGGGTTTTTTTCATGGGTTTCTCTCTTGTCGCAGGTAGGTTATCTTACGCAAGAAAGGGTAAAACTTACCCCCAGTCGTGGACGTGCCAGCTCTTTTTATCCCCATGTTTGTGGGCGAGGCCGGCGCGCACCATGAGGTCGAGGTTATGGGTAAAATCGTCGATGTGGCCGTCAAAGAGCAGCCCCCCTTCGCCCAGCACCAGGGCGCGCTGGCCCAGCTCCCTGGCCATGGAGAGGTGGTGCACGGAGGTGATCACCGTGGCCTTGAGGTTGGCCAGGGTGTCGATCAGCCAGCCCGTGCTCGCGGGGTCGAGGTTGGCGGCGGGTTCGTCAAGCAGCAGCAGCTTGGGGCGGTTGATCATGACGCAGGCCAGGGCAACCTTCTGGCGCTCCCCTCCGGAGAGCTGATAGGGCGCCGTTTCCAGCAGGTGCAAAATGCCGAAGTGCTCGGCGCAGTGCATCACCTCCTCTTTAACCTTGTCGCGTCCGGCCTGGGTGGGGCCGAAGGCCAGCTCGTCGTAGACGTTTGCGTGAAAGAGCATGGCGGTGGGGTCCTGAAAGACCAGCCCCGTTTCCAGTCGGAAGCGGCGGGCAAGGGCGGGGTCCTTGAGGCTTTTTGGGGTGAGGTCGTGGCCGTCGTAGGCGATGCGCCCCACATCGGGGGGAATCAGCCCGTTGAGCATGGCCAGCAGGGTCGATTTGCCGCTGCCGTTTTGGCCCAAAAGGATGATCTTCTCCCCCTCGCTGGCGGTAAAGTTGAGATTTTCAAACAGCATTTTTCCGTGGAGCTCGCACCCCAGTCCCGTCACCCTAAGCATCAAATAACCCCCGTGATTTCATTCCGCGGCTCACCATGTGGCTCTGGTGCACCGCCTTTTCCAAAAGATCGGCATAAACCCCCGCGTAAAATCGCCAGCGGTGGCGAAGCGTGGGCGGGGTAATGCAGCGGCTTTTGTAGGCCATTTCCGCCTCGCGCACCGCCTTTTGGAAGTGGGCGATCTGGGAGAGGGTGACGATCAGAATAAACTGTACCCCCTTTAAGGGCGCCACGGCGCGCACCAGGTTGACCCGCTTGGCCATGGTAAAGGCCGTCAGGGTCATGACAAAAACCCGCAGGGCGATCAGCCCCAGGTTTTCCGGCAGCGCTCCGGAGGCAAAATAGCCAAACGCCGCGTAGCCCCCCAGGCTCACCCCCGCAAAAAAGAGGGGGAAGGTGAGGGTACGCTTGAGCACCCAGAGGTGGTTGGGGAAGGCGCTGCTCCAGACCACCGCCCCTAAAATCCAGAGCCAGAGGGGTTGGTGGATAAAGGTGGCCGATACCATGAGCGAGCCGTAGAGGGCAAAGAGAAGGGTGTGGCGGTTCATTGGCTGATCTTTTCACGCAGCCTGGGGACGGCCAGGGCGGTAATTACCCCTTCGACCGCCCCGATAATGAGGTGGGGCAGCACGATGGCGGGCAGCGCCACGCCCAGGCCAAAGGGGAAGAAGAGGGGCTCTCCGGAGGCGTCGTGGGCGATGAGGGGCTGAATGCCCAGAATCACCGCCGTCACCACCGCCGCGGCCACCACGCCCGCAAAACCTGCCGTAAACAAAAGCGCACGGTTTTTGCCGAAAATCAGCACCGTTTCGGCCACCAGCGGCCCCACAAAGCCGATGGCAAAGAGGTTGACAAAGTAGGTGCTCACCCCGCCCTGACCGAAAATCAGCGACTGGATGAGCAGCACCACGCTAAAGAGCAGCACCGTAATCCGCAGACCAAACAGCGCCGTCAGAATCCCGATGCCCAGCAGGTGGATGGAGGTGCCGCCGGGAATGGGGATCATCACCGAAGAGAGGACAAAGAGCACCGCCCCCGCCACGCCCAGAAAGGGCAGCGTCTCTTCATGGATGCGGTGGCGCAGGTTGCGCAGCAGCACCGCCCAAAGGGCCACATCGATCAACGCTACGGGAAGGTAGGTCTGGGGGGAGATAAAGCCTTCGGGGATATGCATGCGAGCCTTCTAAAAGAGGGTGGATAGTGTGAAGATTATACGATAACTCTCTTTACCCTCGGCCCCTTGCTGCTGGGCCGCTTCATTAAGGTCGGTCCAGACGGGCAGCTTGACGCCCAGCCCCATGCTGGAACTGTCCTTATAGAGGCGGGTACCCACGACGGCGTAGATCATCTGCCCGCCGGTGGCCGCTTCGCCCACGCCGTCCACTTCGTCACGGCCCAGGCTGAGGTAGTTCAGCTCCAGGTCGCCGTCGGCGCGGAACTTGGTGGCGGGGTTGGTGTAAAGCTTGTAGACGGCGGCCAGATTGAGGCGGTCTTCGTTGCCGTATTTGACCTTCTCACCGGAAAAATCATTTTCCTGAAAACGGATGACGGAGAGGTCGGCGACGGTGGTCAGGTCGCTGCCAAGCTGTTTGGTGGCCGTAGTCCCCAGGGAGTAGGAGGCCTTGCCGAAGCTGAGCTGGCTGCCCGGATCAATGGGGTTTCCGGAGCCGTCTTTTAGCTCGCTGTTGCCTGTGGGCAGGGTCATGCCGCCATAAAGGGTGAAGTGCCACTCCTCCATGTCATCCAGGCTCTCGCTCTCCGGAACCAGCCCGTCGGCGGTGAAACCCAGGGTCGCCATGACGGAGAGGTCGGCAAAGCCCGCCG
>QKHD01000096.1 GCA_003250175.1 Helicobacteraceae bacterium | reverse complement strand
AGGCGGCAATGGCCGGGGCGTCGATAAACTCACGCCCACGAAGTTCCGCTTCGATCTGCCGGGTCTGCTCCGGACGCAGGGGAAAGTCGGCAGGAATCTCCTCAAAACGGACAATCCCCTGCCGAAAAAGCTCAAACTTCTTCTTTCCGGGGAGCTTGTGCAGATCAAAGACCGAAGGGGTGGGCACATGGGCCCAGCAGCGGATACGGTAGTCACAGGGATAGGGGTCGTTGCACTGGGGGCCGATGGCGATCTCCGGCATGGCCGCACCGATCCGCTGCACCCGAAGGATCCCCTGGCGGATCGCATCCTGGCGTCTGCGCAGCACCTGGGTGATCGGCTTGACCTCCAGCAGGCTAAAAAGATCCAGCTCGCCGTTGCGCTCGTAACGGTTATTAAGATAGATGACAAAGGCCTTGTTCACCTTCACCCCGGCCGCTCGCATCACCTGCCACAGCAGGGCCGACTCCGTATAGTAACTCTCTTTGATTCCGCTGCTACTTTTGACCTGATAGATACGCACGCCTTCGTCATCCCAGGCGACCACGTCGCTCACCGCCCGGACTCCTTCGCCCTCAAAGACCGCATTAAAAAGCACTCCACTTGGGGCCCGCAGGCGCTGTTTGGTTTCATCCGCCCCGGCCTTGCCCTCTTTGGTGACGGCCACGCCCTCCGGAAAGAGCCCCTTGGCGGCCTCTTTGACCTGGGTGCGCATCATCATTTTAAGACGTTCGTCGCTGGCGGCTTCATGGTGAAGGGGGTCGTGGGTTTCAAACCAGTAGCGCTTGGGGCACTGCATCCCCTTGAGGATGCCCGGGGCTTCAATCCGTTTTTTTGAAAATAGACGGTAAAAAAACGAGCGAATCACCCTCTTCCTCCTCTTGCTCTTCACGGCTGTGAATCAGGTGAATCTTGCCCTGGTTTTTAGCGACCTGCACCAAGTCTTCGTCCCGGCCAAAGAGTTTCAGGTAGCGTTCGATCCCCTCCTGCCACATCGTTTCATTTACCTCGCTGCCGGCGGCAGCCATCTCTTCGATATAGAAGATACGGTAGGTCGAAAGTGCCCGGGGGCGGAGCTGGCTGTTTTTGATCAGGGGGAAGAGGGTCTTGTGCATGGTGGCAAAATCCCCCTTCTGGGCCGCCTCTACGGCGACCTCGAAGCGGGCATCAAGGATGCGGTCGAGCTTGCGGTATTCGGGCAGTTCGGTAAGAAATTCGTTCTTGTCCACCAGCCCCAGGGCGACCAGGGTCGAGCGGCTCTCCACCGCCGCTTTAAAGGCCATGGTCGCCTTTAAAGCGGCAATTTTTTCCCGCATGGCGAAGGCCTGTTTGGGGAAATCCCTCTCCAGCGTTACCGCAATCTCCAGGGCCTCGTCGTACTCCCTGGACTCCATGTGCATATCGAAGAAGAACTCCTGATTGTTGACAAAACTCTGATAGGCTTTGTAGAAGGGGGCCTCTTTGATGTAGCTGTTTTTGAGCGCCAGTTCATCCAGGAGCTTATACTCCTTTTTCTGGTAGTGGACAATAGCCTTGCGAAACTCCTTGGGGTGATTAAAGAGATTTTGGATCAGGGCCCGTTTTTGCAACACGCTGTTAAAGGGCAGGATCGCCTTTTTGGCCCCCAAGGGGTCGTTCATCAGCACCAGAAATTTCAGGGCCTTGTCAAAGCTCTCTTCAAAGCGGCGCTCAAGCCGTTCATAGAGCCCCAGATCGCGCAGCATCTCGCTGCCTTCGGCCATACGGTAGGCCTTTTCGTACTGCTGTTCTTTGATGACCTGGGCGAATTCGTAGATCATCTGGGCCTGCTTCATCGTTCCGGCGATGCGGTTTTTATGGCGCTCGTCCTTTTCAAAGGGGGCGATGAGGCGTTTGCCGTCATTGAGTTTGCCCAGGGCGATCAGACCCATGAGCTGTTTCATCGTCACCTCAAAGACCTCATCGAGCTTCTCTCTGGTCTCCGTAAAGTAGAGCAGGCTGTTCTCCTGCAGCATATCATGGCAGGTGTGGTACTCCTTGGCCTCGAACTCCTCCGCAAAGGCCTTTTCCCCTTCGCTGGGGTCGAGTATCAAGAGGCTGCCGTTTTCACGGGCCAGATAGAGTTTCTCTTCAAACCAGCGCATCTGCAATACGGCGTGCTCGCTTTTGTAGATCACCGTGGCAGGAACCTCCTCCTCGTCGCCGATACCGAAAAGGTGCAG
Organism: Helicobacteraceae bacterium; assembly: GCA_003250175.1. Taxonomy (GTDB): domain Bacteria; phylum Campylobacterota; class Campylobacteria; order Campylobacterales; family SZUA-545; genus SZUA-545. The sequence continues at coordinate 1,676 of QKHD01000096.1, read as the reverse complement.
GTTGCCGCTCTTATCCCCTGCCAGGGCGTACCGGCCGCCCGGTTCGATCAACAGGCTCATGGGCCAGGCGGGAAGGCTGGCCAGGGTCCGGATGGTGCGGCGTTCACGGTAGTCGTAAAGGCGTACCTGCCCTTCCCTGTCCGCCAGAATAATCCGGTGGGTTTCGGGCACAAAGGTCAGGGCCATAATGACCCCTTCCATCCGGCCGTCGCCGGTATAGATCATCTTGCTGCGGTGCAGGTCGTAGATGGAGAGGCTCTTATCGTACCCCGTATAGGCCAGCAGGTTGCCTTCGTCGTTAAAGACCATAGTGGCGATGTAATCGGCCCGTGGGGGAAGGCTTTGAAAGAGGCGGCCGTTTTTGCAGGTGTAGACATAGACCCGCCCGTCATTGCCGCCCGTTGCCACGAGCTTTCCGGAGGCGTTAAAGGCGGAGCATTCCAGCTCATCGGCACTGCTCCAGCTCAACCCCTTGGCAATCTTGTATTTACCGGCTTTGCCGTCAAATAGCATCAGGTAGGTGCTCTTGGTTTTAAAGAGCTGAATGACCAGAAGGCGTCCGTTTTCGCTGGAACCCGTTGCCCGGTGGTGGCGGTGCGGGGTCGGGTTATTAAACTTCTGGATCCCGATGATCTTCTCCGCTTTGCGCGCATAGATCCGGATACCCGTTTCGTTATCGACGCCGGCGATAAAGACATTGGAAAAGATCACATGGTGGATCGGGGCTTTAAAGTTGATCTCACCCGCAACGTGAATACCCAAGGCCCCTCCTATTTTCCGAAATAGAGTTCACGGTAGAGTTCCAAGGCGTGGCGGTCGGACATGGAGGCGATATAGTCTGCGATGACCCGCTCTTTTTTACCAAAGCGCCCGATGCGCTCCTGATAGGCCATGGGCATCGTCTGGGGCTCGTCGTGAAACGCTTTGAAAAGCTGGTTGATACAGATTTTGCCCGTGTACATCTTTTTCACCACCTCTTCGTGGCGGTAGAGCTTTTGATAAAGCAGCTTTTTAAGCCGAAGCAGTTTGGTGCGCATATCGGCGGAAAAACGGATCGGGAGTTTTTCCGAGGCGGGTATAACCGCATCGGTGGTACCGGAATTTTCGATGAGGTCCGTAATGAGGATGCTGATGAGCTGGCTAACAAACTTATAACGATAGAGTTCGCCCTTTTCATCCAGCCCCTCCGGAGCGATGCGGGCCATCAGCTCCTGCACCAGCTCCGCCTCTTTGAGGGTGTCGAAGGAGATGAGACCATGCTGGATGCCGTCGTCGATATCGTGGCTGATGTAGGCGATCTCGTCGCTGTAATCGACAACAACCGCTTCGAGGCTCGGATGCAGGTCCATCCGGAATGTTTCACGAATTTCGGCGGGCAGAAAGGATTTGTCATAAGGGGCGGAGTGCTTGAGAATACCTTCCAGGGTGGCGAAGGTCAGGTTGAGGCCGTTGTACTCTTTGTAGCGCTGTTCCAGCGCGGTGACGACGCGAAAGGATTGGAAGTTGTGATCAAACCCGCTGGTGCTGCCGTAGTTGCGCAGCACCTTGTCCAGCTCGTCGCCACCCACGTGGCCGAAGGGGGTGTGGCCCAGGTCGTGGGCCAGGGCGATCGCTTCGCTAAGCGATTCGTTCAGCCCCAGATGTTTGCTGATGGTGCGGGCGATCTGGCTGACCTC
>QKHD01000284.1 GCA_003250175.1 Helicobacteraceae bacterium | reverse complement strand
AAATATTCCGTTTTGGGGCTACTTATTGGGAGCGTGTCACCTTGTCGGCAGTTGCATCGATACTGACGTTGCCATCCGTCAGGCGGAAACGCTCCCCTGTCTGAATGGCTGAGAGGTCAACGGCCACATTGTTTTTAACCACCTGGGCCGTATGGGGAAGGAGTCTCTTCGACGGGTCGAGGCCGAGTATCTTTTGATTAAGAAGGCTCAGCTCATGTTCCTTTTGCCGGATCAGCGTTTTCGTCTGCATGCTTAGCCCTGTGGGAAGCGGTGCCAACATCTGCCCCTTTTGTCGCAAAAAGTGTTCCATCATCTGGCGCATTCTGTTTTGTATCACCTTGGCCTCCTGCAGGGAGAGCTCCAATCGTTTGCTGACAGAGTGGCTTATCAACAGCCGTTTCATATGCCCCAGCAGTTCGCTTTTTCGGCCCATCAGATGACGCATCTGCGAGCCCATTCTATCAGCCAGGGTGTCGAGGTACTGGCGCACTTCGTTTTGATCCGGAAGCAGCATCTCCATGGCGGCACTGGGCGTGGGTGCACGCAGGTCAGCCACAAAATCGCTGATGACGTAATCGACCTCATGGCCTACGGCGGAGACAACCGGTGTGATTGCCGTAAAGATGGCATCGGCCACCACCTCTTCGTTAAAGCCCCACAGGTCTTCCATGCTGCCTCCACCCCGGCCTACGACCATCACATCGTAGCCGCCCCGATCGGCCAGGGCTATATTGCCCGCAATGGAACGTCCGGCCTTTTCGCCCTGGACGACCGTATTGTAGACATTGATTTTCACCATTGGCCAGCGCTTGGCCGCCACCTTGAGCATATCCTGTACGGCGGCTCCGGTTGCGGAAGTAATCAGGGCGATCTTTCCCGGAATCCTGGGCATCGGCCGCTTGCGTTCACTCTCAAAATACCCCTTGGCCATGAGCCGTTTTTTGAGCTGCTCATAGGCCAGGGCCAGGGCCCCCTCCCCTGCCGGTGCGGCGGAAAAACAGTTGAGCTGGTATTCGCCCCTCGGCGTATAGACACTGACCGCTGCTTCGCAGACCAGGTGCATACCCGTCTCGATCCGGAACTTCAGCCGCGACGCATTGCCCCGGAACATCACGCATTTGATGGCCGAGTCTTTATCCTTGATGGAAAAATAGAGGTGCCCGCTGGTGTGGTAGGTGATGTTGGAGACCTCTCCCTCCACGCTGACCCGCTCGAAGGTGCTCTCCATTACTGCCTTGATCTGGTTGTTCAGTTGGGTGACGCTCAGCACATTCACGGTTGATACTCCAACATAATCATGCTGACGTCATCCTCTGTCTTTTTGCCACTCAGATGGGCTACCACCCGGTCAAAGTTTTCCGGGTTACGGATGATTGCCTCCGGAGAGGCCTCTTCGATTCCAAACTCCTCTTCCGTCAGACCGTCGCTGTACATGAGCAGCCCTTCAAACGCCTCCACCGCAACCGTGCCGATGGTAATGCCCGGCGTGAAATTGAGAATGGGCAGGGAGTTGGCCTTAAGGGGGATCAGTGTGCCACCGTCGCGGATATAGGCGGGATACATCCCGCCTATGGTGTAACTGATCTGTTTTCGATCCGGACTGATGTAAAAGATGGTGTAGCTGAGCTGCTCCTCATCATCCAAAATCTCCCGCAGTGCTTCAATCAAGCGTTCGCCAAGGCGCTCAAATGTCGGTGTGTGGTTAATAAACTGCCGGATGTTGGCCGCCACGGCAAAGCTGGTTAGGGAGGGTAAAATACCATGCCCCATTCCGTCGATCAGATAGGCGATAATACTGCCGTCCTCTTTTTTATGAATCGAGTAGCTGTCGCCGCTGAGGATATCCGCCGCCTTATAAAAGGCGCGTACCTTCCAGTGATGATCACCGCCAAGTTCGTTGACAACGATATTTTTCTGTTTGTGGCGGGCCTTTTTCTGCTCAATCACGTTATAGTCGTTGATCGCCTCCAGGGTCTGATTAAGGGCTCTGATGCGGCTGATATGCTGGATATTTTCGATGTTGAGGTAGATGCGGCTGAAAAACTCTTCCTGGGTAAAGGGTTTGTGAATGTAGTCGTTGGCCCCGAATTTTAAAAAACGAGAAGCGTTGTCTTCCGCGTCGGACGAGGAGATGACGATCAGAGCCAAGGACTCCTTTTTATAAAGGCGCCGCAACCGCTTGGTCAGCTCCAGCCCATCCATAACCGGCATGTTGTAATCGGTAATCACCAGACCGACATCCGGCTCTTTTTCCAACACGTCTAGTGCCTCCTGCCCATTGGAAGCCGTTATCACCTGAAAGAGATGGAGCTTGAGCAGGTGCTCGACGTAACTTCTAAAGGTACGGGAATCATCCACCACCAAAACCTTGAAGGTGTGGTTGCTGCCGATGCGTTCAAGGAGATTGACCGCATACATAATATCCTCAATGGATTCCTTGATAACATAATCGACAATATCCTTGGAGGATATCCGCTGTTTAAAGCCTTTGTCATCACGACCCGTTAACACTATGGGCGGAACTCCCCGCTCCAACGCCAGGTCAACCACCTCGCCGTTTTCGGCTCCGGGAATCACCATGTCTAAAATGGCCGCGAAGAAATCCTTCTCATCATCGAGAAGTTTTTTGGCCTCCTCGAAATTTTGGGCGAGGTAAGGTTCGAAGAACCCCCGCGCCCTAATCTCCTCGACCAGAATTCGGGAAAAAAACCGGCTGTCCTCGACGACAAGTACCTTTTTCATCCCGAAACCCTAGGACTTATGCCGGCTTTTGCATCATGAAAAGCGTGGAAATCTCGAAACTGTACCCCTTGATAAAGACGCTTTGAAATCCGGCGGCTTCCATCTCTTCTTTGAGTTTCGCCGTGGTTTCGAAAGCTTTGATGGAGTCAGGCAGATAGGTGTAGGCATCGGAGTGGCGGGAGATAATCTTGCCGATAAAGGGGATCATCTTCTGCATGTACCACTTGGTAAACTTGCCGAAAACATTCTCTTTTTCCGGTTTGGTAAACTCCAAAACCACCAGCATCCCGCCGGGTTTAAGCACCCGGTAAAACTCTTTCCAGGCATCCAGTCGCTCGACCACGTTGCGGATACCATAAGAGATGCTCACAAAATCGGCGCTGCCATCTTCCAAGGGAATGGTCGTTGCCGTCCCTTCGATAAAGTTGGCGTACTCGATCTTCTCCTTGGCAACGGCCAGCATGCCGACGGAAGGGTCGATCCCCACAAACTCCTGCACCGTGTGGCCGGTCTTTTCCGCCCCTTCGTGCCAGAAGTGGATCATGTCTCCGGTACCGCACGCCACGTCGACGATGCGCTCAACTTCTTTGCCGTAATGTTTAAAACACTTTTTGCAGGCAATCTGGCGCCATCGGCGATCGATCCCGAAGCTAAGCAGACGGTTCAGCAGATCGTAGGTGGGGGAGATTTCGTTAAACATGGAGATGATCTGTTCTTGTTTGTTCATGGGTTACCTTAGTTGAGTTAGGGATCGGCGTGTGAGCCGGTAGATGGAGGAAGCGGCATGCTCGCCAAACCCCTCCGGAGTGGTGACAACCACATCGGCCGCCGCTTCGGCCCATACCGGGTCAAAACGTCCGCCGCTGGGGTTGGCGCTGGTGGAATAGTGTGCTCCGAACCGCTGAAGAAAAAAGCCGTACTCCCCTTCAAACACCACCCGACGCGCTTCGCCGTCGTGATAGATAAAGGTGCTTTTTGTCGCATGGCGCACGGTTTTTCTGGCAAATTTCGGAATACGCACCTGGGCAGCCAATTCGTGCAATGAACCCAGGGTCTGCAGAACCGGTTGATGCTCCGGACGCCCCTTGAGGCGGTTGAGCACCTCCGGCTCTGCTGCCGCAAAACCGACGGTCGTATCGCTTTGTATAAGGTA
>QKHD01000222.1 GCA_003250175.1 Helicobacteraceae bacterium | reverse complement strand
ACACAGGCGACCGGAACGGGAATCGGGCTGCAGATCACCCGCACCATCGTGGAAAAACACTTTGGCGGCACCATCGAGGTCTCTTCCCAAAACGGCACCACCCAGTTTATCCTCAGCTTCCCCCTCGCCTGACGCGAAAGATCAGACCTCCGGAAGGCGGATCGTAAAGCGGGTGCCTCCCGGAATATCCTCCGCCTCGACACTGCCGCCGTAGTGCTCCTCCAGGGTTCTGGTCAGCATAAAGAGCCCCAGTCCCTTGCCCGGCGCACGGAATGATGTCGTACTGTAGGGATCAAAAATTTTTCCCTTCATCTCGTCGGTGATGCCCCCGGCATTATCCTCCACGTGGATCACCACGTCCCCCCGTTCATCCCGGGCCGCATCCAGCCAGACATCGGCCCGTTGCAGTTTGCGCTCCACCGCCACGTCGGCCACGTTTTCTAAAAGGGTGAGGAAGAGATCGCCCATGTCCCGCATGGAGACATTGAGGGTCAGATTGGCCGGAATACGGCAGATGGCATTCACATGGGCCGCATCGAGGCGCCCGTGAATCAGGGAGAGGGCTTCGTTGCAGACATACCGCAGGTTGATCAGCTCCCTGGTGTCATCCGCCCGGTAAAAGTCCGTAAAGCGCTGCAGGGTTTCGGAGAGCTTTCTCACCTCTCCCATGGTGAGCTGAACCGTCTTGGCGAAATCATCGTGTGTCAGGCTTCCCTCCCGGTACTGCTCCTCCAGATCCTGCACCATCAGGCCGATGGCGCTAAGGGGCTGACGCCACTGGTGGGCGATATTGACCAGCAGGTAGCTGAGCGCATGGCGGCGGTTTTGTTCGGAGATGATCTGGTCTTTCTGTCTCGCCTTCTCCACCCCTTCGTCGATCTGCTGATAGAGCGTGGTCATGGTCTTTTTAAGCAGCGACTCCGCCTTGCGTCGTCGTCGGTTGATGTAGATGAGCGCCCCGATAATGAGAAACTGCACCGTTACCGCGGAGCCCAGCAGCAGGGTAAAGTGGGCCGACTGCTGCTCCAGCTCCGAGGTGCGCAGCTTGACCAGCGATTCGAGGTTTTCCTTGTAGTGAAAGAGCCCGTCCTTGGCCAGCTCGCCGGCGGTCACGTCGTGGATAATGGAGAAGAGAGCCTTGCGGTTCTCATAGATCTGGGGGTAGGAGTAGACCTCGACGGTTTTGATTGTACCGTTGGCCAGACGGTGGGCAAAGATAAAGTAGTTGCGGTGCTCCGTCTGGGCGCGCTGACGCTCGGCGTAGACCTGCTCTTTGGAGAGGGTGTTGATCTGGTCAATATTCATCCGGCGAAGCTGCTCACGGGTGTAGCCGTAAAACTCCTGGGCTCCTTCGCTGACATCGAGAATCTTTCCCGAATCGGGCTCGATAATCATCATAATCGCGTTGTGCTTGAGAAAGACATCATAGGGCAGGGGCGATCCGATCCCAAAGAGCAGGGAACAAAACAGCGTAAGGGAAAGAGCCAAACTTCTCATGCAGCAACCTCAGAAGCATAAATACCTCAGAGTATATCAGTCCCGAGATTACCGGACTATTAAATTTTTACATCGAAAAGCTACTTTCAGATAGGGCCTCTGCTACAATACCCCATGCATTACCAACCGTTGCACGATGCCCTCTTTTCCTGGTACCAGACCCACGGCCGCCACGATCTTCCCTGGCGCAACACCCGTGACCCCTACCCCATCTATCTGAGCGAAATCATGCTCCAGCAGACCCAGGTGGCGACCGTTTTGGAGCGTTTTTACTTCCCCTTTTTGGAGCGGTTCCCGACCCTGAAAAGCGTCGCCGAGGCTCCGGAGGAGGCGGTCTTGAAGGCGTGGCAGGGGTTGGGCTACTACACCAGGGCGCGCAACCTGCACGCCTGCGCCAAGGCGTGTGACGGCACCCTTCCGGGCAGTGCGGCGGAGCTGGAACAGCTGCCGGGCATCGGCAAAAGCACGGCAAGAGCCGTGGCGGCCTTTGCCTACCACGAGCCCGTTGCGATTCTCGATGCCAACGTCAAGCGGATCATCCACCGTTTTTTTGCCCTCGCATCCCCCACCCCCAAAACTCTGTGGGAAAAGACCGACGCCCTGCTGGACGCCGCCAGACCCTATGATTACAACCAGGCGATGATGGATCTGGGCGCCACGGTCTGCACCCCGAAGGCTCCGGAGTGCGCCGTCTGCCCCCTGGCCTCCGGATGCCGGGGCAAAACGGACCCCACGGCCTATCCGGAGCCCAAAAAGAAAAAAGCCGTTCCGCACCATGCCCGCTACGCCCTCGTTCAGCTGCACAAGGGAAAAATCGGCCTCATGCTGCGCAAAGAAAAACTCCTGGGCGGCCTGTGGGGCTTTGTGCAGCAGGACACCGCTCCGGAGGTTCATGAGCTGCTGGGCACCGCCCGGCACGCCTACAGCCACTTCAAACTCACCCTCTCCGCCTGCCTGGTTGAAGGCGATCTGCCCGGGTGCGACGGCTGGTTCAGCCTGGAGGAGATCGCCGCGCTGCCCCTCTCCAAAATCGACGAAACGATTCTGGCCATGGTCAAACACCGTTTTGAAACGGTATGATGTTACAAACGGTTTGCCCTTTACGTGTAGAATAATCTTTATTACACCCAAGGAGTCGTGATTGGCCATTCACCCCCTGACCCTGCCGACCATCTTCATACTCAGCCTCGCTCCGCTCCACGCGGAGGGGCTGGACGACCTCGCCCCCACCCTGCAAGCCGTCCAGCAGCATAAACAAAGCGAGATCGACACCGCCTACGACAAGCTCAAATACGATTGGCTGAGCCCTTTGAGCCTCAGCGCCACCTGGCAGCAAAACCACAGCGCCGCCACCGATACGGACAGCACCACCAGCAGCCTGGCCCTTACCCTCAGTCAGGACATCTTCCGCAGCGGCGGCATCTACTACGCCATTCAGTACGCCAACAGCAAATACGCCTACGACCAAACGGCCCTGGGCCAGGAAAACGCCGCCCTGCAGCTGGAGCTGGTCACCGCGGTGCTGAACCTCCGCCTGGCCGAGGCCCAGCTGGCCCAGAGCGACCACCGCCTGAAAAGCCGGGAGATCGAGCTGCTGATTAAACGCCGCCAGTACGAGGCGGGGGATGTGGACATCACCCAGCTCAACAACGCCATCATGGACCGCAACAGCGAGCAAAAAACCCAGCTGGGTCTGAAAACCTCCCTGCACAACGCCAAGATCGCCCTCAAACGCCTCAGCGACCGTGATCCGGAGCAGATTTCCCTGCCCACCTTCACCCTGACGGACAAGGCCAGCTACCTGAACCAAAGCTACACCGTCGCCGCCCTGCGCCGCCAGGCCCAAATGCAAAACGACCAGTACCGGCTCACCCGCGCCGCCTACCTGCCCGCCCTGGCCCTTAACGCCCAGTATGCCCAGACCGACTACCGGAGCGACCTGGCCGCCGCCGAGTACAACGGCAACAACTACTACGTCGGCCTGCAGCTGAGCCTTCCTCTCGATTTCACCACCTCCGCCACCCTGGAAAATACCAAAGCCACCGCTTTAAAAGTCCAGGCCCAGACCCTGGACAAACAGCGCGAGGAGGACGCCGCCTATGAGGAGGCCCAGACCCGCATCGCCACCTACCGCGACTACATCGACCTGACAAAAAGCAACCTCGCCCTCTACGACGAGCTGATCAACGCCGCCGAAGCGGGGGTCAAGGCGGGCTACCGCCCCGGCTACGACGTCGAGACCCTGCGCCACACCAAGGCGGTCGACGAGTACGAGATCACCATTAACGAACTGAACATCCAGCTCGAGCTGGCCAAACTCCACTACCAGACGAGTACGAGATCACCATTAACGAACTGAACATCCAGCTCGAGCTGGCCAAACTCCACTACCAGACCCAAAAGGCGGACCAATGAACCCAGGCACCATCGACACCAAAACCATCGAATCCACGCTGGGCGTCGGCAAGAAAAAACGCTCACGCCGCTGGCTCTACATCGGCCTTGCCCTGCTGCTCATCGGCGGGGTCACGGCCTACCTGACGCTCTCCAAAAAGGAAAAGCCCGTCGCCTACGACACGGCACCCGTAACCAAAAAAGACCTCACCGTCACCGTCTCCGCCACGGGCAACCTGGAACCGACCAACACCGTCTCCGTGGGCATCGAGGTCTCCGGAACCATCAGCGAGGTGACCGTCGACTACAACCAGCGCATTAAAAAAGGGGACATCCTCGCCCGCATCGACACCACCAAACTCAAGGCCCAGGTGAAAAACAGCGAAGCGAGCCTGCTGGTCGCCCAGGCCAATCTGAGCGAAAGCCGCGTCGCCCGGGACAACGCCAAGACCGAGCTCGAACGCGGCCAGAAGATGTACGACACCACCAAGGGCAACTACCCCTCCGAAAAGGAGATGGCCGCACTGCGTAACACCCACAGCCAGGCCGTCGCCGCCTATGACGCCGCCAAGGCGCGGGTCGCCCAGGCGGAGGCCCAGCTGCAAAGCGACCAGGACAACCTGAAAAAGGCGGTGGTCATCGCCCCCTTTGACGGCATCGTCTTAGACCGCAAGATCGACCCCGGCCAGACCGTGGCGGCGACGCTGCAGACTCCGGAGCTCTTCACCCTGGCGGAAGACCTGACCAAGATGGAAGTCGTCGTCAGCGTGGACGAAGCGGACGTGGGGCAGGTCAAGGAGGGGCAGAAGGTGCGCTTTACCGTCGACGCCTACCCCGACCGTCACTTTGACGGGGTGATCACCCAGGTGCGGCTTAACTCCGAAATCGTCAGCGGGGTCGTCACCTACGAAACGGTGGTCGAAGTGGCCAACACCGACATGCTCCTGCGCCCCGGCATGACCGCCAGTGCCGACATCATCACTCAGGTGCTCCCCGACGCCCTGACGGTGCCCAACCGGGCCCTTCGTTTCGTCCCCCCCAGCCGTCCGGGCGAGGCCAAGGCCGCGACCCTGGGCGGTACGGAAAAAGGGGTCTGGGTATTGGAAAACGGTCAGCCCAAACACCTCCCCGTCACCGTCCTGGAAACGGACGGCATCGACACGGCCATCTCCGGAGCGGCGATCCGCGAAGGGCTGCAGGTCATCACCGGAACCAAAACGGAGCACTGATGGCAGCGCCGCTCATCGAACTGCAACAGGTCACCAAGGTCTACGGCCAAGGGGAGGCGGCGGCCTACGCCCTTAAAGGGATCGACCTCATCATCCACCAGGGCGAATTCGTCGCCATCATGGGCCCCAGCGGCTCGGGCAAATCGACCTGCATGAATATTCTAGGCTGCCTCGACACCCCCAGCGGCGGCTCCTTTCTCTTTAACGGCGTGGCCGTGGAGGGGCTGGACCGCAACCAGCGGGCCATGCTGCGCCGCCACTACCTGGGCTTTATCTTCCAGGGCTTCAACCTTTTAGGCCGCACCTCGGCTTTGGAGAATGTGGAGCTGCCCCTGGTCTACCGCGGCACCCCGGCGGCGGAACGCAAGGCCATGGCCCTGGAGGCGCTGAAAAACGTGGGGCTTGACCACGTCACCCACCACACCCCCGCCGAGCTCTCCGGAGGGCAGCAGCAGCGCGTCGCCATCGCCAGGGCCATCGCCACCCGCCCGCTGGTGCTCCTGGCGGACGAACCCACAGGGAATCTGGACAGCGAACGCAGCCGGGAGATTATGGAGCTGCTGCAAAGCTTTAACCAGGACCTCGGCATCACGGTCATCATGGTCACCCACGAGGAGGACATGGCCGAGTACGCCCACCGCATCGTCCGGTTTAAAGACGGCCTCATCGAGAGCGACACCCAGAACAAGGCCCGGCCATGATTTTAAACGCCCTCATTTTGGCTCTTCGGGCCATCCGCCGCAACCTGATGCGCTCCTTCCTGACCATTTTGGGCGTCGTCATCGGGGTCGCCTCCGTCATCGCCATGGTCTTTCTGGGCGACGGCACCACCGCCTACGTGACGCAAAACATCTCCAAGCTGGGCAGCAACATGCTCATGGTGATGCCCGGACAGGAGCGCCACGGCCCGCCCCGCGAAGATAAAAACGCCAAGCCCTTCACCCTGGACGACATGGCCGCCATCAAGCGCGAAATCCCCGGTCTCAAGGCCGTGGCCCCGGGAAGCAGCGCCTCCATGAGCGCCGTCTACGGCAACAAAAACTACACCACCACCGTCAACGGCGACAACAACGACGGCTTTATCGTCCGGGACTGGACCATCGAGGCGGGCCGCACCTTTATGCCCGCGGAGCTGAAAACCGGCAAGGCGGTCTGCGTCATCGGGGCGACGGTGCGCAAGGAGCTCTTCGGCGACCAGGACCCCCTGGGGGCCAAGCTGCGCCTGCAGACCTTTTCGTGTCAGGTGGTGGGATTGCTGGAGAGCAAGGGGGCATCATCCTTCGGGCAGGATCAGGACAACGTCGTCTACGTGCCCTTAAAAATGTTCCAGCGGCGCATCAGCGGCAACCAGGACATCTCCGTCATTCTCGTCTCCGCCCGGGACGGGGTCTCCACCTCCAAGGTCAAGGAAGATTTAGAACTGCTCTTTAGGGAGCGGCGAAAAATCCGCTCCGGAGGCGAAGACGACTTTAACGTCCGGGACATGAAGGACCTCATCAAAACCGTCACCTCCACCACCCAGATGCTCACCCTGCTGCTC
>QKHD01000404.1 GCA_003250175.1 Helicobacteraceae bacterium | reverse complement strand
TCGAGGTAGGCCAGGGCATACTTGCGGCTGAAACCCAGCGTGGTTTTGACGTTTTGCACGTCGGCGTAGCCTTCGCGTTTAATGAGACCCCGCAGCTGCTCCATGGCGCGCTGGAGATTGGTGGCACCGACAAAAAGGTTGTGTTCCAGCCGCACCACCTTGCCCTGCTTGGTCAGACTCTTAAGCGCCTCGTCACCCTCCGGACGATCCAGATCGAGGGAGTCATAGAGGTTATAGGGAGCCTCCGGAACCATCCCCGCTTCGTCGATCAGCCGCATAAGCGTGGTTTCGATGTAACTTTTGGCATCCTCGACGTCGCACTCCGGATGGCGGTAGAGGCCGTTTTCCAAAATAAGCTGTTTATTGGCCAGCAGCTCCTGCAGAGCACTCTCCACAAAGGCGCGACTGCTCCATTTAAACCGGTGGCTTAGCGTCACCGCGGAGAGCAGCGCCCGGCGATTTTTATCAAAAATGGATAACGCGGCCTTTTGCAGCAGCCGTTTGCTCCGCTCGTCATAGACCACCAGCTCCGTTTCGTCCACAAAGCAGCCGGGAAGACGGCGCGCTGCTTCGATGGCTGCGCCATGCGCCAGACCGAACCGCTGATTCGATCCCACCAGGCCGAAGCCCTTGGCGTGGGCCTGCACCAAAATCCCGAAGGCGGTCAGCGTGTCGCCCCGATGCAGGGCTTCGAGAAACTCCTTCTTCTGGGTTTTTCGCATGGGGTCGCCCACGGGGCCAAGGATCTGGCCGCCCCCGATGGTCGTGGCGTCGCTGCGGATAATAAAGGGGTCGTTAAAGACGGCAAAGACCGGCTTGTCGGTCACCAGCTGCACAAAGGCCTCTTCCGCCTCGCCGCTTCCTTCCAAAAAGACCAGCTGCGCGTCGCAGCGGTTGGCCCCCCAGAAAAACTGTACCCGGCTGTCGTGCCGGAGCATCTCCCCGGGCAGGGCACGGGCGTAGGCGTCGATACGGTTAAACCCGCGCAAAAAGCCCTTACGCCCCAGCAGCATGCCCCGCTCCAGGTCGCCCTGCTCCACACCGCTTAGCCCCAGGGCCGCCCGCTCCCCCGTCACCGCCTTGGCGGCGGCTTCACCATGCACCTGCACGGAGCGCACGCTCACCTCCTTGCGGATGTCGTAGGCAAAGAGCCTGTCCTTGGGCTTGACCTCGCCGTCGAGCACCGTACCGGTGACCACCACACCCGCCCCTTTGATGGAAAAGGCGCGGTCGATGTAGTAACGGAAAAATCCGGCACTGGGGCGCTGACGCTCCGGAAGAGCCAGCAGGCAGGTTTTCAGATTCGCCATGCTCTCCGGATCATAGATCGAAACGGGCAAAAGGGTGTGCAGTCGGAGGCTGCGGGTAGTCTCAAAGGCCTGGTTGATCTGCTCTTTGACCGCCGCGATCTGCGTGCTGTCCGCCTTGTCGGTTTTGGTGATGACCACGATGGCCTGCTCCACCCCCAGCATGTCCACCACGCCCAGATGCTCGCGGGTCTGGGGCATGATCCCCTCGTCCGCGGCGACCACCAAGAGCACGTAATCAAATCCGAAGGCTCCGGCGATCATGTTTTTTACCAGCTTCTCATGACCGGGCACGTCGATAAAGGCGACCCGGTTCTCCCCCGACTCCATATGGGCGAAACTGAGGTCCATGGTGATGCCCCGGGCCTTCTCTTCCTTGGTTTCGTCACCGTCAAAACCGGTCAGGGCTTTGATCAGGGCGGTTTTTCCGTGGTCGATGTGGCCGGCGGTGCCGATAATGAGGTGTTTCATGCAATGCTTTCTTGAATAATTTTGGCCAGTCGGGCAAGCTCCGTGTCGGCTACGGTTCGCATCTCGATATAGAGTTTGTCATTTTCGACACGGGCGATGACGCCCTTATGCCGCAGGGTTTCATGAAGTGCCTGGGCGTTGACGTCTGAAAGCACCACCGCCGCACCGTCGATCGCCTCCTCCGGAAGGGCGCCGCCGCCGACGTAGTTTTGGGTGGTTTCAACCGCCGTGGCCAGGGGCTGCAGCTGAGCCTGAAGCGCTTCGGCCCGTTGCATGAGAGCCGGAAGTTTCTCCCTGATCATGCGTACGGTTGGAATCCGCTCGTACTGCTCGGACAGATAGCGGCGCAGGGTCGCTTCCAGGGCGGCGAGGGTAAATTTATCGACCCGCAGCATCCGCAGGAGCTGATTCTTTTTCAACCGGTCGATAAGGGCCTTTTTCCCGAAGATCACCCCGGCCTGCACCCCGCCGAAGAGTTTGTCGCCGCTGAAACTGACCAACGACGGATTCAGCGCCGCCAGCTCCGTCAGCAGCGGTTCGTCCCCCACGCCCAGATCAACCAGCTGTCCGCTGCCCAGGTCGAAATAGTCAATTAGACCTCGGCTCTGCGCCAGGGTGATCAGCTCGGAAAAATCGACCTCGGCGGTAAAGCCCTTGATGGAGAAGTTGGAGCGGTGTACTTTCATCAAGATGGCGGTGGCGTCATTGATGGCATTTTCGTAATCGGCAAAATGGGTCTTGTTGGTGGTGCCGATTTCATGCAGGCAGGCGCCGCTTTGGCGCATCACGTCCGGAATCCGGAAACTGCCGCCGATCTCCACCAGCTCGCCCCGGCTGACCACCGCCTCTTTGCCCTGGGCAAAGGTATTGAGGATCAAAAAGACCGCGGCGGCGTTGTTGTTGACCACCAGAACGTCTTCGCATCCCAGCACCTCCCGCATGAGACGGCCCAGGTGGGTGTAGCGGCTGCCCCGCTTGCCGCTGGCGATGTCGTATTCGAGATTGCCGTAGCCCGTGAGCAGCGGCTTGATCTCGTCGATCAGTTCGCTATCGAGAATACTGCGCCCCAGATTGGTATGCACCACCACCCCCGTGGCGTTGATCAGAGGTTCGAAGGAGGATGCCGTCAAGCTCCGGTAGCGCTCTTTGACCGATTCAATCAGCCCGACTTCGTCAAAGGCGGTAATCTCCTTGGCGAGTATACCCGCGCGAAGAGCATCGAGGGTTTCTCGGATCAGACGGGTTTTAATGGTGGGGGCGATGTGGACAAGCTCCGGATTGTCCAACAGAACGTCCACTTTGGGGATGGTGCGCAGAAGGTCCATGCAGGTGCCTTTTATTCAAATGTTAAATCACTCATGTGATGGTACCCTTAATTTTAAAAAAGTTATACTTCATCTTTCTCCACACCGCTTGTGGAGGGTATGCGACCCTGGTGGGCGCCGCGGGCTTCAAACCCGTCGTCGGGACCAGTGCTGGCTTCCGAGGGGGGTTCGATTCCCTCACCTTCCGGCCATTTTTCCGACCTTTCTCACTATATATATGACGATGCAAAAAACGGGGGTGTACATTACCGCCCGCTTATGCTAAAATGGCGTAATTTCAGCGCACTTCGGTCTGCGCCTGACTTCGTTTTTGTCATCCTTCGACTGGCCTTTGCCACTCCTCTGATAACGTTAGCATCTACCATTTTTTCCAGCCTAGACCGATCCAAGTCACCTTGATAGGCCTGGTACACTTCATAAGGCACACCATGTCATTTAACACCCTGGGGCTTTCCCCATCTATCCTTCGCGCTATTGCGGACGAAGGCTACACCACCCCAACCCCCATTCAACAACAGGCCATTCCGGTTATTTTACGCCAAAAAGATGTCCTTGCGGGGGCACAGACCGGTACGGGCAAAACCGCCGGCTTTACCCTGCCGCTTTTAGAGCTGCTCAGCAGTAAAAAACCCAGTGGCAAACAACCCAGAGCCCTGATTTTGGCCCCGACCCGCGAGCTGGCCGCCCAGGTGGGCGAAAGTGTCGCGACCTACGGCCGCTACCTTCCCCTGAAATCCGTCGTAATCTTTGGCGGCGTGGGGATGAACCCTCAGATCGCTGCTCTAAGAAAAGGCGTGGATATTGTCATCGCCACACCGGG
>QKHD01000005.1 GCA_003250175.1 Helicobacteraceae bacterium | reverse complement strand
CCCACGGGTTCGAGAGAGGTAAAGATGATCATCAGCTTTCGTCTGACGGGCAGGAAAATCTCCTCTTCCAGACTCTTGCCGATAAGGGCCTCGAAACGGTTAAACCCGCCATCGGGCTTCGCCTCGGCAAAAACAGGGTTGACCCCCCGCTCGCGGTTGGCATCCACGCCAAAGACGATGACCCCTTCCATGATATCGCCGCTGCGTGCCACACCGTTGGCCTTGAGGTAGGGGCTGAATTTCAGAGTGGGAAACTGTTTTTCCAGGCGCACCAAAAGGTCTTCATCCACGCTCTCCCAGTACCGCGACTGCACCGTCAGGGGGTAGTTCATGACAAAGAGTTTGTCCTCAAACTCCTTGATCATCCCCTGCATCAGCGCCATGGCGATCATTAGCACCATGACCCCTACGGCCACGCCCAAAAAGGCCAGACCGGCGGTGACGGAGATAAAGGGAAGGGAGGGATCGTAACGGAGGTATTTGCGGGCGATAAAACGGGCGAGGGAGCCCGTTTCCTGTGAGGTTGGCGCGGCGCTCACGGTTTAGGCTTTTTCGGCCAGAAGGCCCTTTTTGGGTCCGGATTTTCCGCAGCACTGCTTGTATTTTTTACCGCTTCCGCAGGGACAGAGAGCGTTGCGCGCTACTTTTTTATCATCTTCCGCTACGGCGGAAGGGTGCTGCATGCTGGCATCGTCAAAGGCGTCCGCGTTCATCTGCTCTTTCATACGGGCCAGGGCTGCCTCTTCCTTAGCCGGTTCTTCAAAGGTGAAGCGCACCATAAAGAGGGTTCGGGTGCTTTCGCGCTTGATGCGTTTGACCAGATCGTTAAAGAGACCGAAGCTCTCCTTTTTAAACTCGACCAGTGGGTCTTTCTGGTTGTAGCCGCGCAGACCGATACCGGTTTTGAGCACGTCCATCTGGTAGAGGTGTTCGCGCCAGGATTCGTCCAAAACCTGCAGGTAGATGATGCGTTCGATCTCGCTGCGGCGTTCGTCCACCAGTTGACCCATCTTGGTTTCGTATTCGAAGTGGAGTTTTTTATAGACCTGCTCTTTTAGCTCGTCTTCGTCCAGGTCGACCAGCTTGGAAGCATCGATCTCGATGTTAAAGAGCTCTTTAACCTCCAGCGTCAGCCCGCCGATGTTGAAATCTTCTTTGGGCATACCGGGAAGAATGCCGCACTCGAGATAGAACTCTTCGAGCACTTCTTGCAAGTTGGCATTGACCTTGGCCTTGATATCAAAGGCGGGGTCCAGCACTTCGCGGCGGTGGGTAAAGATCACCTTACGCTGCGCGTTGGAAACGTCGTCGTATTCGAGGAGGTGCTTACGGGATTCGAAGTGCATGCTCTCGACTTTTTTCTGTGCGTTTTCCACGGCGCGGGTGACCATTTTGGAGTCGATGTATTCGCCCCGCTCCACACCCAGACGGTCCATAATGCGGGAGATCCGCTCGCTGCCGAAAATGCGCAGCAGGTTGTCTTCCAGGCTCAGGTAAAACTGCGTCGCACCCGGATCGCCCTGGCGTCCGGAGCGGCCGCGCAGCTGGTTGTCGATACGGCGGGATTCGTGGCGTTCGGTCCCGATAATATAAAGGCCGCCCAACGCACGGACCTCATCGTCGATCTTGATGTCGACCCCGCGCCCGGCCATGTTGGTCGCAATCGTCACGGCACCGCGTTTACCCGCACCCATGATGATCTCCGCTTCTTTTTCGTGCTGCTTGGCATTCAACACGGTGTGGGCGATTTTCTCGCCTTTGAGCATCTTGGAGAGCAGTTCGCTCTGCTCGATGGAAACCGTCCCCACCAGCACGGGCTGGCCGGTTTTATTCAGCTCGTGAATCTTGCCGATGACGGCTTCGTATTTTTCCTCGGCGGTTTTGTAGATCAGGTCGTTTTTATCCATACGGGCGATGGGCACGTTGGTGGGAATGGAGATAACTTCCAGGCTGTAGATCTGGCTGAACTCCGTCGCCTCGGTCTGGGCCGTACCGGTCATACCGGCCAGCTTGTCATAGAGACGGAAGTAGTTTTGGAAGGTAATGTCCGCCAGGGTCTGGGACTCCTCTTTAATGAGCACCCCTTCCTTGGCTTCCAGGGCCTGGTGCAGCCCTTCGGAGTAACGGCGCCCTTCGGAGAGACGGCCGGTAAATTCGTCAACGATAATAACCTCGTTGTCACGAACGACGTAGTCGACGTCTTTTTCAAAGAGGTTGTGGGCACGCAGGGCCTGCTCCAGGTGGTGGGCCAGGATGGCGCTTTGCATATCGTAGAGGTTCTCCACGCCAAAAAGCCCCTCGGCCTTGGCGATTCCCGCTTCGGTAATCAGGATGACGCGGTTTTTTTCATCGACGGTGAAGTCTTCGTCGCGTACCAGCTTTTTGGCCACTTCGTTGGCGGTGGCGTAGTGCTCCATCTTTTTATTGACCGGTCCGGAGATGATGAGCGGCGTACGGGCTTCATCGATCAGGATGGAGTCGACCTCATCCACGATGGCAAAGTGGTGGTGGAGCTGCTGGACATCGTCCAGAGAGATTTTCATATTGTCGCGCAGGTAGTCAAAACCGAACTCGTTGTTGGTTCCGTAAGTGATGTCGGCATGGTACTGGGCCTTGCGCTCAGCTGGGTCGTACATGTCGCCGGTGATGATCCCGATGGAGAAACCGAGGAAGCGGTAAAGTTCCCCCATCTCCGTACCGTCGCGGCGGGCGAGGTAGTCATTGACGGTTACGACGTGCACGCCCTTGCCCTTCATGGCGTTAAGAACCACCGCCAGGGTGGCTACCAGGGTTTTACCCTCCCCGGTTTTCATCTCGGCGATGCGCCCTTCGTGGAGCACCATCCCCCCGATCAGCTGCACATCAAAGTGGCGCATGCCCAAAACCCGCTTGCCCGCTTCACGGGTGATGGCGAAGGATTCGTTAAGCAGACGATCCAGCTCTTCACTTTGGGCACGTTCGCGCAGTGCGGCAAACGCGGCTTTCAGCTCCTCGTCGCTCATCCCTTCGTAGCGGCTCTCCAAGGCGTTGATCGCCTGGGCCCTTTTGAGATAGCGTTTGACCTCTTTGTCGTTTTTGGTGCCAAAGAGGGAGGTGAAAGCCTTTTTAATCATGTAACTGCCTTATCGTTAGGAATAGTGTCGTTTCTAAGTGGGCTAGATTCTAGCACATGTGTCATTTGCGAGGGCTAAAGAGACCCAGCTCGGCATAAAGGTTCTCCACGCCTTTCTCGATCATGGTGTAGACCCGTTCAAACCCCTCGAATCCTTTAAAAAAATAGGGGTCCGGGATGTCTTCGCCGCCTAAGCCAAACTCCCCCAGTTTGCGCACGGTACCGCACCCCATGCGGCGAAGGTCGGCGTGGTTGGAAGCGTCGAGGGCGATGATGTGATCGAAAGCTTCAAAGTCTTTGGGTGCCACCTGTCTGGCCCGCAGGCGGGAGATATCGACCCCTTTTTGCCTGGCCACGGTAACGGAATGGAGACAAGGCGCCTCGCCCACATGCCAGTTGCCCGTTCCCGCCGAATCAACCGTAACGCTCAGGCCGTGCTTGTCCGCCAAGGCGCGGCCGATGCCCTCCGCCAGGGGTGAACGGCAGATATTGCCCAGGCAGACAAAGAGGATTTTGGTTGGCACTCGGAACTCCTTAGCTTGGTGTGGCATAATTGTACCAAAACCGTTTCAAGCGAGGCTTCATGCGTCACCTTTTCCTCTTGCTACTCACCCTTTCCTGGCTCTTTGGCGTCGGCGTCTCCGGAGCCGAACGCAGCCCCATGCTCTGGCAGTACCAAAATGGTGATACCAAGATCAGTATTCTGGGCTCCATTCACTTTGGTAAAGCCGATCTCTACCCCCTCCATGAGGCTATAGAAACCGCCTACCTGGATGCCGAAACCCTCGTCTTTGAGATCGACGCCAGGGAGGCAAG
>QKHD01000095.1 GCA_003250175.1 Helicobacteraceae bacterium | reverse complement strand
GATAGCCGCCCTCACGCTGACGCACCCCCCACATCGGTTCCGGAAAATAGCTGTCCGTCTCAAAGCGCGCCATAATGTGCCAGTGTAGATGGGGCAAATAGTTGCCAAACTGGGCAATATTGATTTTTTTAGGCCCATACAGTTCAATCATAATCTTTTCAATGGCTTCCAATGCCTTCCAGATGGCAGCCTTCTCCTCCGGAGCGGCTTCGCTCATTTCAGCAATTTTTCTTTTGGTAAAGATCTTGAGCCAGGGGATTTCCGACTCGTGGACTTCAATAAAAATGTGGTCATTTTGGATGGGGTGCATTGTGTTACAATCCTTTTCATGAAACTCCATATTATCCATGAAAACGATAAAATCGACTTTATGCTAGAGAAAAAACCCCGTCTAAGACACGTCTATCTCAGTGTGGATAAGCACCGGGGCGTCGTGGTCAAAGCACACACACGTTTTAGCCAGGAAGCTGCCAAAACGCTGGTAAGTGAAAAGGCCGTATGGATCAAAGAAAAGCTCCGGAGCATCCAGTCCAGTATCACCACGTCCCTTCCCGGTCTGGACCAACTGGATCACCTCTTTATCTTTGGAAAACCGGTTCCTCTGATATTACACGAAGATATAACCCTCAAACGAACAACGCTGCACCATCTTTCTGACGCGATCACGATTCGCTACCATCCGGATCATCCGGAGCGGCTTTACCGTGCCATAGACCGCTTTTATAAAGAGCTTACCATGCGTCAGATTGAACCCCTGCTCGCCTTTTGGAGCGAACGCATGCAACTCACCCCCAAGGATATCGGTTTTCAGAAATTTAAGCGGCGCTGGGGCTGTTGCAGTCATGACAATAAAATCCGTTTCAACACGCTGCTCTCACAGTTTGACGATCAGATAGTCGGCTACATCGTGGTGCATGAACTGGCGCATATACAGGAAAAAAATCATTCTAAAAAGTTTTGGGATTTGGTGGCGCGGTATCTGCCGGAGTATAAGCAGATTCATAAGAAGATGGCCTCACCCCATACTGAGGTGTGAGGCCCTACACGATTTGATTAGAGTGTGATGCCCAGAATCGTGGTGATGCCATCCTTGGCGATCATACTGCCCAGTTTTTTGGCACCGTTTTCCTGTGCTTGGCTGTAGCTTTGCGGGGAGTGGCCGTTAATCATCAGCTTGTTTCCGCCCACGGTTTTTCCCTGTGCCGTTTTGACTTCAATATTAACCACCATTCGGGCGATAATAAAGCCCATACCGCTGGTCTGCTCACTGCGGGTGCTGATCTGAACAATCAGACTGTCGTTGTTAGTGGAAGGAGCAACCTTCAACCCGCTGTCAGTCAGGGCAACACGGATCGGCTCGATCATTCCGCTAGATGCGCTATCACCTTTTACTACGAAGTTAATCCGCTTGCTGACAGAGTCAAACTCGCGGTTCATCGCTTCGATGCGGCCTAGATAAGCTTTGTCATCAAAGGCTTCATTGAGCGTGTTGAGCACCAAAATCGCCGTCATGCTCTCCTTCATCCCCTCCATGGTCTCTTTGAGGAAGGTGTACTGCTTGAGGATATTGGAGGTTGCATGCAGCTTTTTCTGCTCTTCCGCACGGGAAAGTTTGACGTCCAGCTCTTTGAGCAGGCCATTGTAAAACTTTTCCTTATCGGATCGAACGAGCACGATGTAGTGGTTGTACTTCATCTGCTCGGTTTTTTCGATCTCGTAGTTGCTGATCCGGATCTTGGCCACATCGCTTTTAAGATTGCGTTTGCTGGTCTGGGCAAAGGAGTTGCTGGAGCCTTGCTTGATCGTCGTATCCACTTCATATTGGGATTCAACCGTGACACTCAGGCGTGATGCCAGATTGGAGAGTGCATTTTTTACTGCCTCTTCCTGATTTTTGCCATCACCCAGTCCATAGAGATAGATGGAGTTGTTGCTAGGTGGATTCATGTACCAGGAGGGTAGTTCTTTGGGTTTGGCAACCTCGGCTTGAGGTTTGGGACTACTGCCGCAGCCGGCAACTAAAAGCAGCGTACCCAGAGCCAGTAAAAAAGGCACGATTCGTTTCATTACATTTCCTTTTGTGTATCGTTATCCGTTTCCGGACCCTTACGGTCCGGAATAGGGATTTATTTTACAGCAATTTGTTTAAGGGCGCGGTCACGCTTCTCAATTGCTTGATCGATACGGTTAATTGCGTTATTGATCTCTTCAACCGGCTCAACAGTCAGCTCGTCAGCCATTTTGTAAAGATCTTTTGCTTCAGACAGTTGGCCTTGGGCTTCTTTGATAACGCCCAGGTTGTACGCAGCAACATAGCTTTTGCCGCCGGTTGTTTCCATCAGGTCAGCCAGCAGTTTTTCTGCA
This sequence comes from Helicobacteraceae bacterium, assembly GCA_003250175.1. Classification (GTDB taxonomy): domain Bacteria; phylum Campylobacterota; class Campylobacteria; order Campylobacterales; family SZUA-545; genus SZUA-545. Next base: position 1,597 of record QKHD01000095.1, on the reverse strand, counting down.
CGGTCGTAGCGGTTATGCTTGATAAATTCCAGGGCAACTTCCAGGTTTTTCTTCTGGGCATCGCTGTACTCGAGATCGGGATCTTCAAGGAGAACGACATAGTAGTAGACATAGTGAGGTGCCAGTTTGTAGACAAATTTATCGGCAATGACATTGGAAAGTTTTTCCAGACCATCCGCTTTGGCAGGAAGGGCTCGGCTGTCATCGGAGCAGTGTGCCCAGTCAGCACTTTCTTGCATGGTGCTTCCGTGGATAATATCACCCTTGGCAACGTCAACCATCTTAATTTGTGCACCCATGGCAATGGTACGTTTTGTACACGGAACGGTATATTCCTGAACACGTTTACATTTTTTATCCAGACATTTGCGTCGGCTTTCACGGTAGCTGTTGTCCTGCATGGATGTGGAGCTGATGGCACCACTGATAAGGGCCTGGGCACCGATCAGTTTACCGATTTCAACGGCTTTGTCTTCATCCATCAGACCGGAATTCTGCATACGCTGTTCCTTAAGAACACGGTCCAGATCGCTTCGGCTCACGGTTGTGAAGTATGGCGTGTTGTCCAGTTTGGTAGCAGAAATTTTTGCTTCAATTTTCTGGCTCAGTCCAACGGAGTCGCTTTTAAATTCGGAAACGGCAATGGTTTTCGTTACGGCAGCACGTTCGATTTCGGCAGGCTCCAGGGCCTTGACTTTTACTTTCTGTGCACATCCTGTCATCAGGACGGCAGCAATACCACTGACCAGCAGCAGTGATCGACTTACATTTCTCACTATGTTCTCCTTTTTTTAGTGTGGCCCATAGTATAAAAAAAAGAATAACTATCCACTTTAAAGAGTGGCCTATTCATGTAAAGTCTGTGAATTTGTACATAAAATGCACTATTCAACATTTTTACCGATAGATATTGTCACATTTCCCGTTGCTTGTGATAATCCCTGCGCATCCATCGGTAGAAGAAACGCACCATATCCAAAGAACTATCCGGAACGACCTTGCCGCATATTTCTTCTGACAATAGTCTGGCCGTGAAGGGTGCCGTCACATACCCCCGACCGCCGTGCCCCGTATGAATATAGAGCCCCGGGAAATAATGCAGCCGCTCCGGAGGCACCTTCACCCCGTTGCAGATGGATTCGTAATCCTCGATATTTTTTGCCACATCCGGAACCTTCCCCATAATGGGGTAGTAATCCACACTCCCCGGACGCATTCCGGCTTTGATCTCCACGACCTCCGGAGCCTCGATGGGCATAATCTCATTGGCCTTTTCCAAAAGCCACGGTGCCACATCCGGATCAATGCTAAAGTCATGGTTTTTTTTGTGGGTTGCCCCAATGTAAAGGGCATCGCCTTCGACGGTTTTACTGAGCGAGACCTGCTTATGGTAGTTGTGGGCTGTTTGGGTGAGTGTTTTAATTTTGATCCGTTCGCCCCAGACGCCCCTCTGGATAGGAAAAGGCAGGCTGATCAGACTCTCGTAGCCTCCGGTGGCAAGTACCACTGCCCGGCTTTTAATACCGGTGACATCCCACAGACCATCATGGTAATCAAGGCTTTCGACTTTTGTCTGGGTAAACAGATCGCACCCTAT
>QKHD01000041.1 GCA_003250175.1 Helicobacteraceae bacterium | reverse complement strand
TCTTTTCGGATCACCACACGCATCTGCCCTTTTTGAACATGGCCGGCAATAATGGCATCCCTGGCGTTGCCCATGATATTGAGCACCACCTGACGGAAGTTGTTGGGGTAGCCTTCGATATCCACAAACTCGTCTTGGTCCTCGATTTCAACCTCCAGCGCATCGGCCGGAGTGCGTACAATTTCCAGGGCATCGCGAACCAGACGGTTGACATCGATCCGGACAATCTGGTCGTCAGGTCGGAAAAAGTTGATAAAGTGGTTGATCGTCTCCGACATGTGCATGATCTCAGCCATGGATTTTTCGACCATCTCGTCAATATAGGCCTCGTCCAGCTCTTTAAAATCAAAGGCATCGCGAATATCTTGGATCATCAGCCCAAGCGCATTGAGGGGCTGACGCCAGTGGTGGGCGATGGACCCCATCATCTCACCCATGGCAAAGAGTTTGGACTGCTGCATCAAGAGCTGCTCGCTGTCGCGTATCTTGGCCACGGCCGCCTCGACCTCGTCGGCCAGTTTGCTGTTGAGCTCCCTTAGGCGCTTGGTGCGTTCGATGATCTTGTCGTTCATCTGCATAAAGCTCTTGGCCAGGGTTTCAAACTCATCTCCGGAGTGAATGTCCAGCACAATGTGTTGCCCCTCGTCCTGCCCTACGCGCTCTACCGCCGTGCTCAATTTTTCCAGGGAACGGGCGAGCCGTGTTCCGATCAGGTAAGAGACCACCAGACTGATCAGAATCTCTACCAAGGCGATGACAATCGTGATATTGCGGGTCCGCTCGACAAAAAGAGCATTATTGGTAGTGTCAAACAATATGCTAGTCTGCCCCAGGCGTTTGCCGTCCAGCTCATGGTGGATGGTGCGCAATCGATAACGGTGGGCATCCTCGACCCAGCTTTGATCCCGTTCCATATGCGCCAAAAGTCTTTTTCGAACGCCTTCACGATCACCCTTGCCCGCAAAGGAGAGCTCGCGGTCCATCGCATCCGCCGTCCGGACGGCTACGACGTTTTCGTACTCCAGAAAACTCTCCGACGCATCGTCCAGGGTCGCCAGATCGTAGATCATCAATGGCGTCCGGATCGTCTTGGCAAAGATATTGACGCTGGCATTCATCGTCGAGTCAAACAGCCGTCCGGAGAGGCCGCTTTGCTGATTGTAGTTAAAAAGGATGATAAGCGTTAAAAAAACGGTTTCGATCAGAAGAAACGAAACAATAAACTTGCTTCTAAAGGAAAGCTTCATTGGGCGCTTTCATAGGGATAGAGGCCGATGGTTCTGGCCATCTGATCCACCGGGGCGTAATCTTCCGTGGTGACGGGGATCATACGGCTTGCTCCGATACGTTCCAGATCATTTTTTTGCATACCGAGCAGTACCTTTTCAATGGCCTGTCGATCCAGCTGCGCTACGCTAGGATGCACCAAAACCGGGTGGCTGGGGTAGGGTTTGGTTTTGTGAATAATCTGCAGTTGGTCGCGTACCTGCGCATCCATCAGCAAAAAGGTCCGCATGACGCCACCGCCCACACGCGCCACGCCTCTGGCCACTCCCTTATAGACCGAATCATGGGAGTTGACAAACATCGCTTCACGATCCGTAATGGTGAACCCAAAATCTTTGTGCATTTCGTAGCGGTTGATGAGGGTTGCCGCAAACGCGTTGGGTGAAGGGAAGAGCACCGTTTCTTGCTTCATATCCGCGGGCGTTTTCAGGCCACTGCTCTTGGCGGCAACCAGAATCCCGGTGAGCATCTTGTCCGCGCGAACCAGGGGAATATAGCCCTTTTCATGGTGGGCAACAACAAAATGGTAGGGGTTGGCATAGGCCAGATCATACTCTCCGGAATAGAGCTTTTTTTCAAAGGCTTCGATGGATTTTTCCGTTTTAAAGACGATATTCAGCCCCGTTTGGCGGCTGAGTTCTTCCAAAAACGGGACCCACGATTCATAGAGTTTTTGGGGGCTTTGCTGAGGAACCACGCCAAAGACCAGCTCCCCCCCCTTAACCGACATCAGCAATAAAGCCGCAGCTAGCATCATGCGTATCATCGTTGTCTCCCACACATATGTATTATTATACTACCCGTCATGAGGTTAAATTTTTGGTCTCAGCGTACCGATTTCATGGCGTCCCACAAAGTTTCCGGATGATCAAAACCGATTTTTGATCCAATGGAATACACCCCGTCGTAGCTAAAACGCAGCCACTGGGCATGGAGCATCAGTCGCATTGCACCTGCCTGGGCCAGACGCTCATCATCACTCAAACGGTTTTCAAGATAGGCTTCCCGAAAAGGGACAGGATTGCCGTAGAGTGGCTCACCCACAATGGGGTGCCCGATATGCCAGAGGTGAATCCGGATCTGGTGGGTTCGGCCGGTGACGGGCACGGCTTTGACCAGGGTAATCTCCTGCTCCGGAAAATAGCGCAGGGGTTCGACCAGCGTCAGAGACTCCCGCCCCTCTTCGGATATGGGGAAAAAGCGCGAACTGACATCCCTAAATTTTAAAATCGGTGCATCGATCCGATACGCTTTGTCCACATGACCCTTGACATAAGCGAGATAGGATTTTTCGATCCGTTTTTCATCAAAGGCGATCTTAAAAAAACGCTCGCTTTTTTTGTGGGTGGCCGCCAGCACCAATCCGCTGGTCTCCCGGTCGATCCGATGGACGATGTTGGCTTCCGAACCGTAACGGGATTTGATGTCATCCAAAAGGGTGTGTTCCGTACTGATGCGCTGGGGGTGAACCAGCAGCCCGCTCGGTTTTTCGTAGATGGCAAAATCGCGGTGGGCTATGAGGGGCGTGAGTCTTGCAGTCTGCTCTTCAAAAAGCGTAACGGTGATCTCGCCTTTGACGCTGGCGCCCTTGCCCGCCACGACAACACCATCGCAAAAGACCCGTTTTTTATCAATCAGGCGTCTGGCCGCAGCGGCTTCAACATTGAGATTCTCGCTTAAAAAGGGTATAATCCGCACCAAAGAGTGCGCCTGAAATGTTTTTTGAACAAAGGGCATGACGATCTTTAAACATAAATTTTGCTGTCTTGTAGCTCGCTTTAGTGCTTCAGCTGCCAGCGCAGGATTTGGGGACTCTGTTCCCAAATCCGTACCAATAATAAATGGAATTGTAACATGGAACTGACCCACCTTGATGAAAACCAGCGTCCCAAAATGGTGGACGTCTCCGACAAAGACCAAACCAAGCGCCAGGCTGTTGCCAGCGGTATCATTACCATGAGTAAAGAAGCCTACGAAGCGGTGGTGAACAACACGGGGAAAAAAGGTCCGGTTCTGCAGACCGCCGTCGTCGCGGCCATTATGGGGACCAAAAAGACCAGCGAGCTGATCCCCATGTGCCATCCGCTGCTGCTGACCTCGATCCACTGCGATATCATCGAGATGCCTGAAAGCTATAGTTTCAAGCTGATTGTGACCGCCGGACTCAAGGGTCAGACTGGTGTGGAGATGGAGGCGCTGACCGGCGTTTCCATCGGTCTGCTGACCATCTACGACATGGTCAAGGCGATTGACAAAGGCATGGTCATTTCCCAGGTGCAACTGGAAGAAAAGCTAGGAGGAAAAAGTGGTCACTTTAGACGGTAAACCCGAAATCACCTACCCCTGCCGCTGGCAATACCGCCTCATCGGCCGTTTTGCGGAACTGATGGAAGCAGAAGCCAAAGCCATCGTCGATGAGCTGGAGCGTCCCCATACCCTCAGTGAAGGCAACAAGAGCCGAACAGGTAAATTTGTCAGCATGGAACTCAGCGTCGAAGTACGCCACGAAGAGGAGCGTCTGCTCATCTATGACCGGCTCACAAAATCCCAGGTAATCATGCAAGTGCTCTAAAGAAAATCCCGGATTTTACGATTTACCGTATTAATACGGTCCCTGCACCCCGCCCCAATCCGGACAACCAAAAGGCACACATGATGAAATACATTTTAGCTGG
>QKHD01000369.1 GCA_003250175.1 Helicobacteraceae bacterium | reverse complement strand
TACTCTCCAAAAGTCCCCACGGGATGGAAGCGCTACAGAATCTTCTGGCGGCAGACCTGCTCTTTACCCTGTGGGACGACATTTTACACGCCATGGGCCTCTATGCCGTGGTCGGCGTCGTGCTTTTTGCTGCCCGATATTTTAGATTGGGCGGCCGTTGGGGGGAGGGGCTCTTTTTTATTACCTTCGCCGTCACCGTGGCCAGCTCCGTCAAACTGGCCGGGGTGCTGGTGGTCTTTGCCCTGTTGGTGGCTCCGGCCTTTATGGTGCTCCGGACGGGACTGCGACCGGCACTCATCTGGGCCTGGGGGCTGGGAACGGTGCTCAATGTCGCCGGGGTGTGGCTGTCGTACCGCTATGATTTTCCCACGGGCTATATGATCGTCTTTGTTCATGGGCTGGCTGCTATAATGACCGCACTCATATTTCTTCGTAAGGAGCAGTGATGCAGATTGCCGACGCCATAAAAGCGCGCCTTGGTGAGATCAGCCAGGCCGTCATGGGTTTGGTGGACGACCAGAGCCTCTCCCTGACGGAGAAAAACAAAACGATGAAACCCCTGGTGGAGGAGAAGCGCCTGCTGGAACAGACCCTGGCCGAGCTGGAGCGCATCCGGAGCACCGATTACAGCGGGAGCTGCAACCCCCGTTAACCTTGATAGCTTGACTGTCAAGTTTCCTCAGCCCCGCCTTCACATTTGAGCCTTTTTATGCTAAAATCCCACCAAAAATTATTGAGGAATTGATACGTGGAAGAGTTTGACTATTATGAGATTCTAGACATCCATAAAACCGCGACGGGCGACGAGATCAAGCGGGCTTACCGCAAGATGGCGATGAAGTACCATCCGGACAAGAACCAGGGTGACGCGGAAGCGGAGAATATGTTCAAACGCATTAACGAAGCCTATCAGGTTCTGAGTGATGAGAGCAAACGCTCCCTGTACGATCGTTACGGAAAAGCAGGCTTGCAGGGCGGCGGCTCCGGAGGGGGCGGCGGCTTTGGCGGGTTTGAGGACTTTGCCGATATTTTCGACTCCTTCTTCGGTGGCGGCGGAGGCGGTGGCGGCAGCCGACGGCGCCGTGAAAACCTCGACATCGCCGTGGAGCTGCACGTGGAGTTTCTCGAAGCGATCTTCGGCTGTAAAAAAGAGGTCAAGTACCGCTACGAAAAACCGTGCGAAACCTGCGACGGCAGCGGCTCCAAGGATGGCAAGCGCGAAAGCTGCTCCATGTGCGGCGGCAAGGGCCAGGTCTTCCAGCGCCAGGGCTTCATGACCTTCTCCCAGACCTGCCCCCAGTGCGGCGGTACGGGATCAACCATTAAGGACAAATGCTCCAAATGCCGCGGCACGGGCAAGACCCAGGTGGACGAGAGCTTTACCCTCGATATTCCGGAGGGGATCGACGACGGCAACCGCCTGCGCGTAGCGGGACGGGGCAGCATCGGAGCCAGCGGCAGCCGGGGTGATCTCTACGTGGTCGTTCGGGTCAAGGAAGACCCGGTCTTTATCCGTCACGAAGATGACATCTATGTCGAAGTGCCCGTCTTTTTCACCATGGCGGCCCTGGGCGGCAAGATCACCATCCCGACGCTGCGGGGTGAAAAAGAGATCACCATCAAGCCCGGCATCCGTGACAAAGAGCACATCATGATCCGGAACGAAGGGGTGGCCAACGTCCACACCGGCGACAAGGGTAACATGATCGCCCAAGTGAAGATCACCTATCCGCAGAAGATGAGCGACGAGCAGGAGGGGCTGCTGAAAAAACTGCACGAAAGCTTCGGCCAGGATGCGGTGAACGAACCCCATAAGGGCGCCTTCGAAGAGGTTGTGGACAAAATCAAAAAGTGGTTTACGGAGTAAGGGGAGGGAAGGGGCGCGAAAGGCGCTCCCTTATTCGATGATAGGAATCTCCAGGACGACCTGGTTTTTCTGCATGCGGCATTTGATGTTGATGCTCTCGGTGATCTCCACCACGCTTTTCTCAATGCCGGGGTCTTTGATCTCGCCGCGGATGGAGAGCTCCAGCAGCTGGTAGCGTTTGTCGCGGATCTTGACCGATTCGCCGATTTTCAGCTTGAGCATGGTGGTAACCGTCTTGGCGGGCAAAAAGGCGTCGTAGACCTTTCTAAGCGCCTTGGTGAACTCATTTTGTGAGAGCTTGAACTCCGGAATGGTCGGGTCGAGCTCCTTTTTAAAGTTCGTATCCGAGGTGGTGCTGGCCAGGGCGATACAAAGATCGATGAGCACGTAGATGTTGCTCTTTTCTTTGCTGATCGTACTGCGGCTGTTTTTGACATCGCCCGTCAGCGGGTTTTGGTAGAGCTTGATCCCGATGTAGTTCTCATCTTCGTAACCGACCGTGATGGCGTAGAAGTTGAACTTGTCATACTCCAGCCCCATAAAGGTCGTTTTATAGCCAAAATCCTGCGGGGCATAGGCCAGGGCCAGGTCGTGGAAAATCTTCTTTTCCACGTAGCTGAGCAGCAGTTCGGCGGCGGTGTTGGTGTAGCTCATCTCCCCGGCGCTGGAGAAGAGGATAAAGGGGTTGTAGTCGTTTTCAACCCACCCTTTGTAGCTCTCAATCATCTTCCAGCACCTTGATGGAGAGTTCGTTGATCTTTTTGCGCAGGGTATTGCGGTTGAGCCCCAGGGCGTCGGAGAGCTTTAGCTGGGAGCGGTAGCGCTCCAGACCGACGCGAATGAGCGGGTCTTCGTAGAGATAGAGGAACTCGCGGTAGATGTTGTTGCCCTCCATGCGTTTGCGCAGGAACGACTCCATCAAAAGCAGCAGTTCCCCTTCGGTGATCTCGTCTTCGAGCAGCTTGAAAAAGACCGACTTTTTCAACGAGTGGCCGTTTTGGCTGATGTCGAGGCGCTCGATATCCAGGGGAATGTCCTCTTTGTGCATCAGCACTTCCTTGGCCTGGGTCAGGAACTTCTCCGCAATGGGAAGAATGTCTTCACGGCGTTCGGAAAAGGGCGGCAGTTCGATAGTAATGCCAAAGAAACGGTCGACGATTTTTTCATCAATCTTCTTGCTGCTGATCCCGATCACCTTCTTGCGGGAAAAATCCAGGGAGGTGTATTTGGTCAGCTTGTCGAAGTTTTCGATGATCACCTTGTCGCTGCGTTCAAGCAGGGAGAGAACCTCGTCCACGTTCTGGGCATCGGCGACGACGGCGTCGCTCTGCATGAAGCGGGCGAGGGTGCTTTTACCGCTTCCCTCCGGACCCGTAATCAGGGCGTTGATGCTCAGGTTTTGAAAGAGGGTCGCCGTTTTAAGAACTTCCTGGGAAGATTTGGCGCGTGCAATGTAGATTTCGTCGGAACTAGGCATTGTACTCTTTGACAAACGCGGCGATACGGGTAATCCCCTCTTTAATGGTTTCGATCCCCGTAGCATAGCTGAAGCGGAAATAGCCGTCGCTGCCAAAACCGATGCCCGGAACCGTCGCAATGCCCGCTTTTTCCAGCATGGTCAGACAGAACTTCATGGAGTCCTTTTCAATGGCGCTGATATTGACGAAGAGGTAGAAGGCGCCGTTGGAGTTGTCCACGGAGAGGCCGGGAATCTCGTTAAAGGCTTTGACCGCATAGTTTTTGCGCTCTTCAAAGGCTTTGCGCATCGCTTCGATATCGGCGTCGGCACGGCCGTCCAGGGCCGGAATGGCGGCGTACTGGGTGATGGAGTTGATGTTGGAGGTGCTCTGGCTTTGCAGCTTGATCACCGCCTGAACGATCTCCATATTGTGATAGGCAAAATAGCCCATGCGCCAGCCGGTCATGGCGACGGATTTGCTGATGCCGTTGATGGTGATGGTGCGCTTGAACATGTCGTCGCTGACCGCGGCGAAGGAGACAAACTCGCAGCCGTCGTAGACCAGTTTTTCATACATTTCGTCGCTGAATACGAGGATGTCGGTTCCCTTGAGCACGTCGCCCAGGGCCAGAATTTCATCCTTGGTGTAGA
>QKHD01000413.1 GCA_003250175.1 Helicobacteraceae bacterium | reverse complement strand
GGCGAAGCATGTAGGCGGGGTTCATCAGGGTCAGGGTCTTGTTGCCCACCTTGATGTCGCGGTCGGGGATGTGGGAAAGGTAGGGGTTGGGCGGGGTGCGTTCGTCAACGGGCACATAGACCCCGCCGTGGGCGGCGGCCCACATGCGTAGGGATTTGTCTTTATTCAGAATCGACTGGGCGTGGGCGTGGGCCATGTGTCGGGCATGGTTGAGGTCGTACAGGGCGTTGTGGATAAACATGCCGAGGGTTGGGATAATGAGGACGATACTCAAAAGAATAAATATTTTTGCGGTGGAAAAATGACGACCCATTCAGCACTCCTTAGGGTTCCATTTTATCCCATTTCGTTATAAAAGGGGCTCAATGTCCGGAGCGGTAGGTTTCCAGCCGTTTTCGCCATCCGGGAAGCCAGCGGCTCTCCTCTCTTGGAGCCAGCAGCACCCGTCTGGTGAGAATATAATCCGCCGCCTTGACGAAGTCGCCCAGGACGTTGCGGCCCTTTCTCGGCATCGCCTGCAAAACCTGCAAAAGCCCCCAGCCCTGGCCCTGGTAGCGTTCGCTCTCCTTGGTCCCTTCGCCCTTGAAGTTGACGTAGTCCATCAGGGCATAGAGCCCTTCGGGCGTGGCGGCGAGGGCGTGGAAACGCTCTTCGATGTGGGGTCTGGTCCGTTCGTCGGTGTGGGAGAGAATATCGGGCAGGGTGCGGTAGAAACGCTCCGCCATGAAGGCGGCCTGCTCCGCCTTGGTCAGACGCATGAGCAGGCGGAGTTTTTGCATCTGGGGGGAGTAGAAGTCGGTGTAAAAACTGCTGCGGTCCGGCCAGGGGCAGGGGGTTTGGGGGGAAATGCCCTTTGGTAGGGGGATGCCCTGCTGTTGGAGGTAGGCCAGCAGCGAGGGGAAGGACTCCTTATAGGGGCGGTCCTTGGTGGTGGCGGGGTACCAGATGAAGTGCCCCATCCCCATGGAGGCGAAGGTCTCCCCTTCGTTCCAGTGGGTCAGCCGGGTCTCCAGGCCCTCCGATTCGTTCTCCCAGATGCGCTGGGCCAGGGCCATGGTCTGCTCGGTTGAGAGCCGTGGTACCTCGGCGGCGGCAAGCGTGGCAAGGGCAAGGAGGGCAAAAAGGTATCGCACGGCGGCTCCGGATTAAGATGATGGGGGTATTTTAGTCTCTTTTAGTAAAATTTAGCACAGCTTATACCGAAGGATACAATGTGCGGACAGTGCAGACAGCCCTGCTTTTTTTGATGACGGCCTCCTGGCTCATGGGGGAATCCTACATCAGAGAGTACAGCTACAACGCGGGCGAAAACGACTCCAAGGCGAGTGCAAGAAAGGCCGCGTTGGACGCGGTCAAAACGGAACTGATCCAGGAGATCGGGGTGACGGTGATCAGCTCCATGGAAAAGGAGACCAGCATCCAAAACGACGAGGCCAAGACGATGATCAAAAGCAACCTGGCCACCTTCTCCGTGGCCATGACCAAGACGGAGATTCTGGATGAAAAATGGGACGGGGAGAAGTTCTGGATCAAGGTCAAGATGGAGGTCGACGCCGACACCATGAAAAACGAAGTCAAAAAGAGCATCGAAGTGGAAAGCGCCAAACGTGCCGACGCTTCGCTGGGGGCCGTCCGGGAGGCGGTCTATTTTGGGCTGATGAACCTGCGCACACCCGAGCGTGTCCGGGCGGTGACCGGCAAGGCGGTCACCCTGCCCATGGCGGGGGATGAAAACCTCAAAGTCCACCAGACGGTGGTGGAGTTTTTTGTACGGTACGGGGTGCATGACGATCTGTACCGGGAGTTTCTCATCAAGACCCTGGCAAAGATCACGCCGGAGTGGAATGACCCTAGAGCCTATATGATCTTTACCTATCTGGCGGAAGACCGGATGTACAACGAGGCGGAGCTGAAAACGATTTTTGACTTCTTCTCCCGCAATCCGGAGTATACCGCCCGCAAATACTACCGGGACTTTTTTGCCCCGGCCAAGGCGGTTTCGGATGATGCGGCACTCAAACTGGTAGAACGTTATCTCGATCTGATCCAATCGGGCAAGATCGGCCGCCCCATTCCCGTAACCTTGAAGCAGGAGCTTAAAACCGTTGCGGGCAACCTTCCGGAGGTGCTGCGCGACGCGGTGATCGCCAAGTACGAAGGGGGTGCACAATGAGAGGGATTGTACTGGCCATCCTGACGGCACTCAGCCTCCAGGCGGCGACGGTGGTCAAGGAGTACCGCTACATGGCCAGCGACACCGACTCCAAAGTTAGTGCGCGCAAGGCGGCGCTCAATACGGTGCAGAATATGGTGATGGAGGAGCTGGGCACCGGGGTCTCCACCCGTTTTGAACAGGACCAGAAAATCACCGATGCCCGGATGCAGCGCGAGCTGCACCTGAGCGTTAAAAATTTTGCCTCCGGATTTGTCCAGAGCAAGGTGCTGGACGAGAGCTGGGACGGCAAAAGCTACTGGCTCAAAGCGGCGGTAAGTATGGATGAAGCGGGGCTTTACGAGAAGGTGATGGCCCACTACCAAAGCCTGCAGGCCGCCGCCAAGAGCAGCGACCTGGAGCGAATGCTGGATGACATCACCACCCAGGAAAAACGCCGTGCCTTTATCACCGAGGCGGTGAAGCTGCCCTTTGCGGAGGCGAAGGATTCGGTGCACTACAAAATTATCCGGACCTTCGAGCGCCACAAAATCTACGACGAAAGCTACCGGGCCTTTTTGATGCAGACCCTGAAGGGTATCGACTACCCCTCCTGGGACGCGCGGACCGAGCCGATTCTGCGCTACCTCTCCCGCTCCCGACCCTATAACGACGGGGAGATCGAGGTGCTGCTGCACATTCTGGAATATGCCAAGGTCCACGACAGCCGCTTTTTCCTGGAGATGATGTTCCGCCCCAACGTAACGGTTTGCGACTCCGGAGCCTCAAAGCTTCTGGAAGGGTATTTCGAGCTGCTGGAAGAGGGTAAGGCGGGGCTTCCCGTCTATACCAATCTGGCCAGGGAGATCAGCGGCATCGCCAGTGCCTGGAGCAACCTGGTCAACCCCGAATGCCCCCTCTGGGGCAGCGACATCTGGCTGGACACCGTCACTTCCAAGGGCGCCAAGGACGTCGATCCGAAGCACTGGGCCGATGTGCTGGGGGATATTACCCAGGCCACGGCCAAAAACCCCACGGCCTCCAACGAAGAGCTAATCACCCTGGTGCGGGCCATTGCCCCCAAGCTGCCCGAGAGCCGCGGTGGTAAAAATGCCATCGAAAACTTTTTTAAAAAGGCCGATCCCGCCGTGGTGGCGGAGCTGGCGGAAGATACCGCTCCGGATATCCGCCGGGTCTACGCCTCGCAGCGGCTCTATGATCAGGACATCGCCTTTTGTATCGGTCTGGGGGTGACCATTCCTCAGAAGGTGTTCAGCCTGCATGAGTATTACGAAGCGATCCGGAGCGCCGAAAAAGAGTCAGACCGCAACGCTCCAATCAACGGGATCAGCGCCTACGGCAAGTCCAACGGCGGCAAGAATAACTTTATGTTCCTGGAGGTGCTGAAGTTTCTGGACGAGGCCAACGACCACTACCACGCCGACAAGCTCGTACCTATCCTGGGAGAGATCGGCTATGACGACCTGGAGGCCACCAGGCTGCTGCTGCGCTTTTTGTCATCGGACAATGCCAATATCAGCCGCAAGGCCAGGGAGTTGCTGCTAAAAACGGACGAGCCGGACAAACGGATCGAAAGGATCATCGAAGCCCTGCCGCTGCTGGATGAGAAACGTCAAAAACGGGCCATCACCCTGCTCTCCCATTTCGGGGATGCGGCCCAAAAAGCCCTCCCGCAGCTGCAGCCCTTCAAGGCGAAAAGCAAGGAGCTTAAATACTCCGTCGAGTGGCTGGAAAAGAAGCTGAAATCCTAGGGTTTCGTATCCCGAAGTCTGGCCGAGACAATCCAAGGCTCCAGGCGTAACCCGAAGGCGAGCAC